>JADJFV010000018.1 GCA_016708435.1 Leptospiraceae bacterium
CACGAGAAGCAGCCAATACAATAGGACCTTGCACAGCCCATTGTCCTCCACCGGAAGGAATGAATAGATTTAAAATCCCCGCACTCCAAAAGGTAAAAAGAGGAAATGTTGTAGGATTAGAAATTTCTACGAATAGATTCGAAATATTTTTAGCAAGACCTGAATCTACCATCATACCCATGATCCCGGCGTAAAAAGGAAATTGGAGGATAATACCGGATGTCCCCTTAACTGCAAGCTTTGCTGCTTCCAAAAAGCGAATAGGTGTTAGATGTAAAAGAATTCCTAGAAATAACAAAGAGAAATTCACAATGTCTAAATTGAGTTTAAATTCACTCGATAAGAAATAGATTGTAATGTAAAAAAATCCAACTAGAGAAACAGAAATAGAAATCCATTTTGAATGCTCTAATTTCTCAGCAAATGTATTAGGATTTTTTTCTTCTTGCAGCAATTCCTCTTCCTCGCTTTTAAATAGGACTCTATCTTCTAGCTTTGGATGCATAAAGAGGTTAATAAAGGGTAGCCCGAGAATGAGAGTAGCAAGGATAAATAAATTCAAAGGTGAAAATAAAGTTTCCCTAATTGGAACTACTCCCATCCACTGCATAGCAAAATGCTTATCGGTAGCGATTGTTAATGGAATAGATCCCGATAGACCTCCATGCCAAACGACAAATCCCGAGTAGGCGCTCGCAATCAGTAAACGATAGTCAACCTCTCTCACTTTCTTAGCTACTTCTTTTGCAAGCACGGCTCCTGCGATTAAACCAAATCCCCAATTGATCCAGGATATAAAAATGGATACCAGTGCTGTAACAAGAATAGCAGCCGTTGGAGTTTCAATTCTTTGAATAATATAACTTATCCCCTTGTGAGAAGCCTTTGTATTGGCAAGAATATGTCCAGTCACTAGAACTAAAAGCATTTGCATGGTAAAAGAATTTAAACTAAAAAACCCTTTTCCAAAGAAATATGCCATCTCCATGGGCGAATTCCCATTAAACGCTCCCGCTATTAAAACTAAAAAGCTAATCAGTATCGCAAGAATAAACGGATCAGGTAAATACTCACCTATGATTCTAGTGAATAGATTAGAAATTTTACGTAACATAAATTATCCTCATATATAATTTGATTCATTGAGAAAGCCCGTTCCCTAAAGGCAATCTCTTGTGCCCTCGTGGAAAACCCTGTGTTAATAGTATCCCGACTAACACAAATATTGCACCAATCCACATGAATAGGGTAAATACTTCTCCCAAAATTAAATAAGAAAACATACAGGCAAATACTGCTTCTGTAGAAAGAATGACTCCCACATGGGGAGCGGGAGAATACTTCTGCGCCCACATTTGAATGATATACGCCATAAGGCTTCCCAAAAGAGCGAGAAAGAATATTCCATAGATAGCAAATGGACTTATCACCGTAGGAATTTTTCCAGAGCTAGTAGACAAGGTAATACCGAATATCCCCACAATGAATAATTGAATCATTGCAAGTAGCATTGGTTTGACGTCTTCAACAGCAAGGCAAGTCTGCTCAACAACCACAACATGAAACGCATAGGCGATAGAGCCTGCGAGTAAAAATAAATCTCCGCGGTTAATCTCTGTAAAACTCTCTACTCCATCGAGTGAAATAAAACAAAGCCCAATAAACGTAAAAAGAGTTCCCAGAAGAACGGTCTTTGTAAGGGAAAGTCTCGTCCAGATAAAATAAATGATAGGAACAAAGACAACAAGGGAACCCGTAATCACTCCCGCCTTTCCGGGATTTGTCGTGACCATGCCTGCCGTCTGCAAACTAAATCCCAGTCCGAGTGCAAGTCCGCAGGCGCTATAATAAAGCATTTCTTTTCTAGTAATTTTTCTCAGAGCCGGAATTTGAAAGGGCAATAGACAAATCGCCGCCACCAGGAAGCGAGATGCCAGCAGAAAGTAAGGAGGGATTTCGACTAGTAACTGCTTGATTAAAACAAAACAATAGCCCCAGAGCACGTTCAAGGCTAAAAGGACAATATCGGCAAGTAGAACTCTATTCATCTTGGGATAGTTTCTAAGCTTTCGTTTCCTAAGAAAGAAATTTTTATGTCACGTAAAATTTTACTCATTTTTTTCTCTACTTGTTCGATAACTGCTATAGAGGTAATTATGCTCAGAGGAATATATACAGGCGCAAGTGGAATGACCATTCAACAGACTAGAATGGATGTAATCGCGAACAACCTAGCAAACGTAGACAAGACTGCATTTAAACGAGATACAACTCTTTTTAAAGCCTTCCCTGAGATGTTAATACACCGTTATGACGAAGATGGAGTTGGAAAAATTCCAATGGGCTCTTTTGACACAGCTCCCGTCGTAGGCAAATTAGGATTAGGCGGTGAAGTCAATGAAGTATACACTCGCTTCGAACAAGGAGCAGTCAAGAAGTCTGAAAATCCATTTGATATTATGATAAACGATAAACCGGGTGCAGAGCGTCCTGCTTTCTTTTCTGTGATGACAAATCGTGGTGAGAGACTTACTCGCAGTGGTGCTTTTGTATTAGACAATAACGGCTACCTCGTTACTCCGCAAGGCTTTCCCCTACTCGGAGAAAACGGTCCTATTAAAGTTTCCCGAGCTAATTTTCTCATCAAAGAAAACGGAGATGTTTTCATGAATGCGGATATTGGCAATGATCCACGCGAAGGTCTTACCAGTGCAGAGCACAACCGCTACAAAAATCCAGTCCTCTTAGACAAATTAAAAATACGCACCGTTGAAAACCCGCGCCACCTAGACAAAGAAGGAGATTCTTTTTATGTAGACACTCCTGAGTCCGGTGAGCCTAGACCCTTTCGCGATGAACTAGAAGGTCCTGAAGTTCTACAGGGCTACTTAGAAGCGTCTAACGTTCAAGTAGTAACTGAAATGGTAGAAATGATCGAAGTAAACCGCGCCTACGAAGCAAACTCTAAAGCAATGCAGACACACGATAGTTTACTAGGTCGATTGATCAATGAGGTAAGTAGGTAGATATTTAATACGTCGTATCCCAACAACCCCCTTCTCCCTTTTTTCCATCTTCCCATCTAATCCGTCGGCTACTGCGTATATACCAGAGCCGATTTCTATTTTTTTCTCTAATTCTTAGTTCCAATTTGTCCTTATCGCTGTGTATAATTCTAAAAACAGTTTTTATTTTCACGCTCATATACTGGTGGATGTGATAAGGAGATTTTCATGAAGAAAGAACAGATTGCAGAATTATTTGAAAAATTCGAACAAGCCTGTTATATTTTTAAAGATGTAGAATGTTGGAGTGCGAGAGAATTACAAGAAATTCTAGGTTATAGCAAATGGGACAACTTTTTAAATGTTATTGATAAATCAAAACACTCCTGTAAGAATGCCGGTTTGGATATTGCTGACCATTTTGCCGATATCAGGAAAATGGTCGAGCTAGGTAAAGGATTTTGCTACCGAACTCACAAGCCATAATGTTACAGAAAAAGAATTAAAAGGTTCTGATAGAATTTCAAAAGAACATGTTGATAATAACAAAGCAGTCCGAAAAATCTTACTCGAAAGAGGAGTTAAACCAGAAAGCCTCCCACCTTCAGATGGAATTAGAAATAGGTTTATGAGTTTAGATACTGTATTGAAGATAGGGAAACGATATGCGATTGTATTTTAAATTAACACCAAATAATGAATCAGTGCCACATGAAATAGATGGAGATGACAACGATAGATGAGTTTCCTCAGTGTATCCGTGGAATCAGCATCAAGTGCTCCATTTTTATTACTTTACTAAATAGCAATAATTTATTCAATTAATGAAAGGAGTAAAATCTATGAAATATCTATTAATAGCAATTAGCCTAAATCTTCTTTCCATTTATGCAGAAAACAAAACCATCACACCTGCTAAGGTAGATTACGATGCTTTTGAAAAGCTCGTGGCAGAAGTCAAAACACATCGAAAGGAGAGATTGGTAAATCTTGATGCTTTCTTATCAATGACGAAAGAGGATAATATCATTATACTCGATACACGTTCCAATGCAATGTATAAAAGCAAACATATTAAGGGAGCGATAAATCTAAATTTCTCCGACTTTACCCAGAGAAATCTTGCGAGAGTTATTCCAACTTTTGATACTAAGATACTGATTTATTGCAATAATAATTTTGACGATGACCAAGTAAACTTTGCAAGTAAAATATCAGCTCCTGTAAAAACCAATGACGGCAAACAGCTAACGCTTGCCTTAAATATCCCTACTTATATTAATCTTTATGGCTATGGATATAAGAATGTGTATGAACTTTCAGAACTTGTCTCCGTGAATGATGAACGATTAGAATTTGAAGGTAGTTCCTTAAACAGAGTGCAAAAACAGAAAAAGTAAAACCTATCAATTAAATATTTACATTCCATAAATATTTTAAATTATTGAATGTAGTAAATTCCTCATTATTGCTTTGGAGAGATAGTATGAAGGGTAAAACTAAAAAATATTCACTCACAGATCGCTTCTGCGAAAATAGATACAATGATACCAAAGTCTCGCAACGAGAGGAAGTAAAAAGAACATTGTATGAAGAAATGAATGTTGATAAAGGTAAATTCAGTAACCCTTCTCTCTTTGATGATTCTATTTTGTTTGAAAATGATTTTGTGATTAAGGAAAATACAAAAGTTTTTTCCATTTAAATAGCATAGCTAGATTTCGATTCGAGTCTTTGTAAATAAGTTGACAAACATTTTTTAGAGTTTCGAAATAAGCAAATGACTCTATCTAAAACCAAAAGCTTATTTATCTTTCTTCTATTTCTATCTTTCAACCTTATTGGCGACTCACTGCGTGTAGGTATTAGTGGATCAAGTCCATTTAGGATTTCTGACGAAAAAGTTTCTGGAATTAGCTTGGATATTTGGCAGGAAATTTCTGATAGAGAAAAATTTAAATTTTCGTTAAAAGAATACGATACAATTGCAAACTTAATAGATGCAGTAAATAAGGGAGAAGTTGATGTTGGAATTGGACCGATTAGCATAACTTCTGCTAGAATTGAAAAAGTTTCTTTTATGCAACCCTTATTATTCAAGCCATAAAGCGTTACTCGCAAGGTCTGATACTATTTCAATATTTGATATAGTTGCCCCCTTTCTACATAAAGCTTTTTTCTATGGAATTGGTTTTCTAGTGTTTCTATTATTTATAGTAGGTAATTTAGTTCGTTTAGCAGAAAAACAAAATAATCCACCATATCAATTGCCTTACTTACAGAGTGTAGGAAACGGGATGTGGTTAGCCATTGTTACCTTCACGACTGTTGGCTATGGTGATCTGACTGTTCGATCACGCACAGGCAGATTTATCATTGCTTCATGGATGATAGTAAGTATGATTACTGCTTCGTCGTTAACGGCAGGAATTGCCGCTTCTTTTACACTTGCGAGATTGAAGCATTCTTCCATCGACTCACTATTAGCAATGAAAGGTCACCCGGTAGCTGCGATTATTGGCAGCAATAGCGAAGACCTTGTTAAAGAATATAAGGGAAATCTAATAAAAGTAAAAAGTATTGCCGATGGTTTTGAGAAAATTAAAGAGAATAAAGCCGATGCGTTTATTTCCGATTATCCAATATTGAAATACAATTTTAGTCAAAGCCCGATTGATGATGTAACCATTGTTGAAATTTATGAAGAGAAAGACAATTATGGATTTTGTCTATCTCATAAAAATCCTCTTTTACACCGATTGAACAAAACACTCTTAATTCTCGAAGAAGAAGGAAGATTATATCCAATTTTTGCTAAATGGGGTTTGTAAGTTTATTTTGGAAGCAAAAACAATCCCAACAAAGACACCTATTACGACTTGCAGAAATAAGAAGCATTCCTGAGATTGGTAGAATGAAATTTCTTCTATGGACGTTACTATTATGCTTTTCAGTATACTCAGAAAGTCAAAGCATACAACTTTTGGAAGATTCCGATCAATATAACCTTGGAAAAAAAGTAGAATATCTCATCGACATAGAAGGTCGTATTACAATCGACAATATCTTAGAACCCGAAAATCAAAAATTATTTATAAAAAACAATTCAAATATTCCTGAGTTTGGTTATATGGAAAATCCAATTTGGTTAAAATTTACCATTCAGGATAACAATACTTTGCCCGAGAATTGGTTTTTGGAGATTGGATATCCGCTCCTTGACAATATTGAACTCTATACCAAAGAAGCTGATACATGGAAAATGAAAAAGGTAGGAGATGTTTTACCTTTTCTATCGCGTGAAATCTATTACCGTCATTTTATTTTTGTTTTATCTTTTCCGAAATCTCAACAGAAGACTTATTATATGAAAATCACATCCACAAGTGCATTCATTATTCCCATTCGACTTTATAAAGAAAAAATATTTTCAAAGAACATAGCCTATACTGAAGCCTGGCATTTTATTTACTATGGAGTCTTGCTTGTAATGATTTTCTACAATGGCTTCATTTCTATTTCCCTCAGAAGCCTTAGTTATTTACTCTACTCTCTTAGCACATTATCTATGTTAGCCTACCAGGTCATGTTTAATGGACATGGATTTCAATATCTATGGCAAGAAAATATTTGGTTACAAAAGTATAGTGGGCTAATTTCCATTATGCTCTTTGCTATATTTACAATTGAATTCATGAATCGATTTCTTGATTTAAAAAATACAATACGATATAGTATCCGAATATTTCTAGGGATTCAAAATTTAATGATTTTTACTGCCCTCTTCTACTCCCTATCCCTTGCCTTTAAGATCGTTGGAATGGTAGGCATTATAAACATAATATTCGTAATTTCGACAGGCATAATCTCATGGATAAAGGGGTATAGACCTGCTCGATTTTTTGTAATTGCCTGGGGCGGATATTGTCTTGGAGCGATTTTGGTTTCCCTTAGAATCTTAGGTCTAATAGGAACAAATTTTATAACTACTTACGCCCTCCAGATCGGCTCAATGGTTGAATTAGTATTCTTATCGATTGCACTTGCTGATCGTTATAATTTAATTATGGACGAAAATATAAAAGTCCAAAAAGAACTTTTAGAAACGCAAATTGTTCACACAAACACTTTAGAAGAAAAGGTGAAGGAAAGAACGGCTACGCTTGATAATACGCTCAGCCAATTAAACCAATCTCTAAAATTAATACATGAAGATTTGACTCTCGCAAAAAAAATTCAAAAAAATACTCTTTTAATAAAGCCATCGTTACTCAATGAACTAAGAATTGTGCAAACGTATTTACCCATGACCGAAGTAGGCGGGGATTTTTATGATATCACAAAAATAAGTGAATCAACCTACCGAATATTTCAGGCTGATGCAACAGGTCACGGAGTGCAAGCAGCCATGATAACTATGGCAATTAAAGGAATTTATGATAACGTAAAGAACTATGACCTCGAAACTTCCCAAATCATGGAAATTTTTAATAATGATTATATGAATAAATACCAATCTTTAAATAGTTTTATGACAGCCATCATAGTAGACATTGACGTTAGTCGCCATAGTCTCAAATATACTTCTGCCGGTCATCCCGCTGCTCTATTGATCCAAAAATCAAAAATGCAACTTCTTAAGAATACGGGAAAAATGATTGGTATAGTAAAGAATATAAAATACAATTCCATCGAATATGAATTCTCTCCGGGTGATCGCTTGTATGTTTTTACGGATGGAATCTTTGAAGAATTCAATTCTACCGAAGAAGAATTTGGGGAAGATAGACTTTATTCCATTCTACAGGGTAATAACCATTTACTGGCAGAATCAACAATCGAGCTTGCCTTAAAAGAATTGGATATTTTTCTAGATGGAACTCCAAAGCAAGATGATATCACTATACTGGCAATTGAACATAAAACGTAAATCAATCATCAACTTCTAGGTAAGATTCCTCCGGATCTTTTGGGGCATAATAGACAGTAACCGGTTTTTCTAATTGGTATAGCTCTATTGATTTTTCAGCAGATTCCCTTGTGCTATAAAAAAATCTCATATATCCGATTCGACTGGATTCAAACTTATTTCCGTTTACTTCATAAATATATTTTAGAAGCACATGATAGCGAGTGCTATTACTAAATCCACTTGTATAGATTTCTCTGTGAATTATTTTTCCGGTAGTCGTATTCAATTCGGATTTCACTGGAAATGAGCAATTGAGAGAAACAATTAGAATTGTCATGAGTAACCGCATTCTTCTAAATTGAAATGATTTCATTTTTTCTTTTCCTTACTATACCAGAACTCTATCCATCTTCTTTTCAGAAAGTCTAATTGTCGATTCCAATATGATACTAGGGTATCGCAAATAGAAATTAAAAAAAGCTTGCTAAATCCAATTATTAAAATCAGTATTAAACTAAATTAACGATGCACGGAATCCTTGAATCATTTCTAACTTTTTTCTTTCCGTTTACAGCGGGCGGTAGTCTTGAACTTGCTGTCAGTTCTACTGATTTTTCTTTTTCTGAATTCACTTCTGTAGACATACACGCCTTTCGCCTAACGGGAAAATCTATCAATCAGTTTTTAATGGTATTTATTCCTGCTGGCAAAACTCCAAAAGGGTTTACAAATACTGATCTTTCTTCTCCTAACACTTGTCGGCAAATCTTTCTTAGCCTACACAATCTTGGCTATGAAATAGACAAAGTGGAATATGTAAATGGAGGAAATAAAAATCTATCTACACCTCCTGATTTATACAAACAAGAAAAAGCAATTTTCCGATTTCAATTTCATTCGCAAAATGTTTATCTAATGCTTCCCTATTCTTTCCTAAGAGACTTATCAATATTAGCCGGTCATGGCTGGATGAAAGAAACTTCTATCGAAAGTCTTCTTCAAGACTTTACAGCTTCCATAGAATCCTTCGAAAGATCTATTCTCTATGGCAAATCTCATCTATTTCAAAACCTAAACAAATTACTATTAGCCACAGAGCCAAAATTTATACCGGCAATTCTATCTGACTTACAAAGTAAAAATCTTCTTTCTTACAATCATCTTGCCTCCTTTCATGTATTTTATCAGGAAGAAATTAATCTTGTAAATTTCCTCCCAGCAGAAGTTAAAAAGACTGTATTAAGACTTGCTTCTTCTATCATGCCGCTTCTTGCTTCACCTAAGATTAGAGCACGCTGGCAAAGACAAATAGACTACTATTTTCAAAATGTATTTTCCATTTTACTCTTCGCAAGTCCTGTTGCCAAAAAATACACAGTAGATACTTCCAAATCCGAAGAGCTTTCTAGACTTATAAATCAAAAAAGATTAATAATGCTTAGCAGTCTTTCTTCTCCCGAAAAAATGATTACCGAGATTATTAAAGAAGGAAGAGTCAATGATTTAATAGGCGGAGAAGGCAAGGATTTACTAATTGATTCAGTCGCGCATAAGGAAAATTTGCCTCTAGAAGAACTCTTTAAATTATTTAGAGAATCTTTTAGAGAAGATTTAAAATTCAAAATACATGAAAAAGAAAAAAAGTTAAAGGATTTAAGCGAAGCCAAAAGAAGCAGGGATTATATGATTGTAAAGCTTCGTTTCTTTCGTTTCATGGAAGACAACATTATTAAAAAATTCCAGTTAAAAGGAAAAACGCATATTACCCTTTTGTATTTACATACTTTATTGAAAACGCTGAGTGCAGATAAGATGTGTTTGCTTTATAATACTCTAGGCTTTGAACTATTAGCTTCCCTTTTTGATTCATTAAGGTATCTTCCAAATTCTCCCCTTTCTCCAAAAGAAGTAGATTCCTTTTTATTAGAAAGAATCTCTCATCTTCCAAATGTGGAAAGAGAAATTGTAGAAGATATATACTTCGAAAGAATCAATCAAGATAGACTCATGGGAATGGAAGTTATCGAAAACCGGTTTACAGAGATTACCCGAAGAATTGCGGCGATGGAGCAAATCGGTTACTTGGAGGCTATTCATGATTAAACAGTCCTATCTCCAATCTGAACTTTCTCTACTCAGAAAAAAGTATAAGAAAGAAAATATCATTCACCACCGAAAAGGAATTATCATAAAAAATATGCCAATACCGAAAGGATTCGGAAGTGAAACCGGCGCTTTGTTTTTAGAAATTCCAGATGGTTATGGCTTCGGAATTAATATCATGAACTGCTATATCATGCTCGACAAGAAAAAAGAAAAATTTCATCTCTTTGA
Source organism: Leptospiraceae bacterium (assembly GCA_016708435.1). Taxonomy (NCBI): domain Bacteria; kingdom Pseudomonadati; phylum Spirochaetota; class Leptospiria; order Leptospirales; family Leptospiraceae; species Leptospiraceae bacterium. The sequence continues at coordinate 10,252 of JADJFV010000018.1, forward strand.
TATGGGATGGGAGAATATGCCTTCTGATCTTGCTGAACATTTTAGTTTTGATAAGAAGCTTACTAAATCCTGGTATTGGATTTGCTTTCATCTCAGCACCGAGACAAGAGGAGTCTACTCAAGCAACAAGGATCGAACAAAGGAATCAGACATGGTTTCTGCAACCGAGTTTCCGCATCTCATTTACATTGTTCTTCGGGCAATCCGAGACGGTGACCCGAATATGCTTGCTAGGATCGGAGAAATGAATGAGAGACGAAAAGAATTGCAGGACGAATACAGAGCCATGATGGCACGGCTAACGCTCGAATTAAATTGGAAAAAACTATCGTGGATGTATTGACATTTTAGTTTTTGTCTGAGAGGATTTGAGAAGAGGAGACGCATATGAAACTAACCTACCAAGACAAAGTAATTGACTTTCCAGTAATCGAAAGCATTGAACAAATCAAGAAAGAGTTTGAGATAAGTGATACAAAAAACCTATTCAAGATTAACCAATCGGGTGAACTTGTTAGCATTGAATCAGATACTTTCAAAGCGATGATCCGAGACAAGGATACGATTGAAGCTATATCCGATTTCAATTTAGGATAATAATGATTAGACTCACACTGACTTTAAATAAAGAAATCTTAGAATCTTTAAGTCGTTCTATTTTTGATTCAGAGCGGCTTGATCTTTCGCTTGTTTATTTCAGAGTTGCTGATTTTTTTTATGTTTTTCCTTTTAACTCCCATTCTCTTTCCCTCACGGAAGAGAATGGCTTTCTAAATAAAGTCCTTTGTAAAATACAACTAGTAAAAGATGAGCTAGAAGAGCTTTTAAATCCTATTTCGGATAATAATAATTTACCCCTAACCTGGGAAATAAAAGCAACTCCCCTTCTCAAATACAAAGACAAATTTACAACCCAAAACGATTTTACGAACATGGGAGATTTTTTAGAAACTCTTCATTCTTCCTCTCAATTCATTATCAATACAGACAGTGGCTTAAATCTTCCTAAAAAGGAATTTAGAATAAAACCTGAATTTCTCTATTCCGATGAAACTCATTTTTATAAAACCAATTACAAAGATTTAATCAAGAAAACGGATAATGCGCAAGCTAGAACTCTACTCTGGTTAGGATCGAATAACTCTGCGAAGATTCATTCTACTCGAATTGGTTGCGTTGGTGCAGGCGGTCTAATGAATCCTTTTGTCATCGAAGCAATGCATCATGGATTTAAAGATTTTATTCTAATCGATCCGGATAAACTTGAAGAGCATAATCTAAATAGATTCTATGGTGGCAATCGAGAGGATAAGGGCAAATTTAAAACTGAAATATTAAAGAGAATTCTAACAGAGTTTAATCCCTCCATTGCAGTCGAAACCTCCAATTCTTTTTTTCCAGAAGAGAATACAGAGAAACTTCTTTCTACCTGTGATATCATAGTCTCTGGGGTTGATAATGATTATACGCGAGTAAACGTTCAGCTTCTAGCGACTACTCTAAATAAGCCCCTTTTAGATATGGGAAGTGCGATATTTTTAAAAAACAATACTTCTCTGTGTCCCGAAGTCGATGAGAGAGGCGGACAAATTCGTCTTTCGATTCCTGAGAAAGGCTGTCTTGCCTGTATGGGGTTACAGTTAAATGCTGTTCGAGATTTTAAACGGGAAGAAATGGATAGAATTCGGGGTTACATTGTAGGAACTGATTTAACTCCACCTAGTATCATTACTCTAAATAGCACCATTGCCAGCATTGCTTTGAAACTACTTGTAGATTATATAGCGGATACCGGTATTTCAACAAGGCATATAAAATACAACGAAAAGGATTTTAAACTATTTAAAGTTTTAACCAATCGTAAGAACGACTGCCCTCTTTGCGGATAACGAGAATTAGCCATTTCCAAATTGATCAGAGAAAATCTTTTTGTTCTCAGTTGTCTTATTGTCTCGTATTGCAAAAATAACTCTTTCGAATTTGTTTTCAAATCTACCGCCATTGGTTAAATGCTTTTTAAAGAGTTTTGAAACGACTTTGGGATCATTCAAGAAAGCACCACAACCCCAGGCTCCGAGGATAATGTTTGTATACTTCTTTGAGAGCATAAGAGAGAGTAGTTTCTCAATTCTTAAATCCAATGCTCTCCCTCCCTTAATAAAAGACTCAGTATCTCCTACCGCTACATCAATCATAGCAGGTGCAGCCGAGGTGATCACTGAAATCTTATAAATTTTCTTTTGCAGAGTCATTGATTCATCTCGAAACACAGGGACATCCGGCGAATATATCATTCGATCTGAATACAAAAAGGATTTCTGATCGCGGTGAAATTGATAGAATTCTAAGAATTGACTTAAGCAGGGATAAAGACCACTTGTCCGACAAAGATCTTCTTCTTGTGCCCTCGCTCCGTTTAGATACCCCCCGCCCGGATTTGTAGCAGATGCAAAATTTAAAACTACAACTCTTTGTCCTGTCTCCTCTAAAATTCTCTTAGCTCCTTGAAAGGTTGACTCTCCTGTGATATCTATCTTTGTATTTCTATTCTTTGCGGTTTCTACTCTTACCCGCTTGTCTATCTCAGTAAAATCAGGATCTTTTAGATAAATGGAATTCTTTACCGCATACTCTAAATTATCCTTAACCGAAACTTTACTTCCATCAGAGGTAGTAAAATATCCTTTCGAAAATATTTCTGAATTTTCCTTTGTGATAGATTTATTATTCTCTTTTTCTAATTGGCTCATAGTCTATTCTTTTTCATTCAGTACAATAAAGTCAAACGATTTAGACAAAATCCAACCTAAATAAAAAAGAATCGACTCTCAAAAAATGAAATGAATGATGATTATAAAAAGGCAAATTCTAAAACCATGCAAAGACTCAGCGAATACTTACACTCCCTTCCAGAAGATTATAACAAAGAAGAAATCTACCCAAATGCACTTCCATTTTTAGTAGAAGAAAAATTTTTAGATGTTCTTACGGGAAAGATTTCCTACAAAGAATTTCACTCAAAACTAATTGAACTAGCCAAATTACCACATGGAATTGGACTAGGAGTATCTCTCATGGCACAGGTTAATATCGCAGGCAGAGTATTAGAATTATCCGCTGAGAAAGAAAATTCACCTTCCCTACCAATTCTTAAAGATCTAGTCAAAGGCAAACAGATAGTATCGCTTGGAGTATCTGAGCCAGAATGGAAAGGAAGACTTTCTAATTTAAAATCAACTCTGATTCTACAATCTAACGGAAAATACCTATTAAACGGAGAAAAATCTTTTTTTACCAACGGTTATCACTCTAGTCAATACATGGTTGTTGTAAAACTAAATCAAGCTTATAAAGTTTTAATCTTAGACAAAGCAAAGCCCGGTCTTCTAATTACAAAATTTTCTCTTCCATTCGCAGTTGAGGCTACTCACTGTAAGATTCAATTTAAAGATGTAGAAATTGATTCTTCCGAAATACTCGATTTCGATTATTCTGAGTATGCAGAAAATTTACGTCTTTCTGAAATGCTTTCTTTATCTGCGGTTTTTGTTGGTAATGCGCTAGAAATTTTAGATAGGATTAAGACAAACGAGGTATTCGTAACTATTTTAAAAGAAGACGAAGCAAAACAGAGAAAACTTCTACGCTGCAAAATTCTATTAGATTTACTAAAAGCAAGAATTCTAGAAGTGTCTGATTACAAAGATAGAAATTCACATTTAGAATTAAAAGATTTCTTTCCTTATGGAACGGAGCTTGTTTCAGAAGAATTTTATTCTATACTCTCAGATACTTTCCCTAAAGAACAAATTGAACCCTACTTTAGAGACAAACAACTTTTTCAATACCGAGATATGTTAAACGAATCTTATATTCGTCGTGCCGCCAAAGCAAGTTCAGGAATTACGAAAATCCGTGACTGAATATTTGAATCGTTTTTTCTTTTTTAAATCTACTTAAAACATTTTCACAAATAAAAGCACGGTTTTGTCTTTTATGATGAACATGAGTTAAATATCTCATGGCTAACATTATTTTGCCGTCTTCAATTGTAACATAAACTATCGGAGTCATCTTACCCAATCTTACTAAATAATTCTTAGACAGCCTTCGAATCTTATCCTCAAACGTTTTAGAATATTGCTCGTGTGAAATTATTTCAGATAAAATTTGTTCACAAATCCCTTTGGCTTTTTCCCAATTGGATTTAATTGTTAGAAATATGTATACTTCATCCCAAATAAAATCCATCTCCTGGGAAACAACAAATACTTTATGAGTGATTGCCTTGTGATTTGGAATATGAACAAGTCGATTTGACGACTGATCGGAATTATGCTCAGTTCTTACTTCTAAGAGGGTAAAGCGCATTAGCCCAATGTTAATGACTTCTCCTTTTACATCATTAATCTCAATTCTATCTCCAATGGTAAATCCACTATTGCCATGAATTAAAAACCATCCTGCGATATTAAGAGTTAAATCTTTGATTGAAATAATAAACCCAGCACCGGTAAATGCTAGAATCGTTGGCAGATAGGAAATCTTAGAATAGAAAATAGGAATAAAGCAAAACAATCCAAAGAATACAAATGTGTATCGAGTAATTCTTCTTCTCGTAAAAATAGTTTGTATATCAGAATCGTGACTGAATCTATCAATAAAAAACACTGTCGCGTTATAAAGTAAAATTAGAAAAAAAACAATATAGAAATACAGAATAAAATCTTCTGAAATTTTTCGTTCTGAAAGGGAAAGAATCTTGAATAAGCTAAATGGTTCTAAAAAATCCATACAATCAACTACCTGCTACTGAGTCATCACGGATAACACTAATTTAAAGCTTGCTGCGCTTTGATTGCGGATACTATATCTTCTTCACTAAGAACATTTCCCCAACTCGCTTCCCCGATATGACTAATTAGAATGTATTTTATCTGACTATTGCTAGTTTTTTTATCGTGCATCATATGCTCTACTAATTTCTTAGCAGACAAAGATTCATCTTTTAAGGGTAACTTTAAATTTTGCATTATCTTTACTATTTCTAAGAATGTTTCTTCTTTAAAACCCATCTTTTGTTTCGAAAGAATAAGAGCAAGCACGAGTCCTATGGATACTGCTTCTCCATGCGAATACTTCTTGTAATTCGTTAGCGATTCAATTGCATGTCCGAGAGTGTGCCCTAAATTTAAGATAGCCCGCTTACCTGTTTCTCTTTCGTCTTCTGCTACAATGCTAGTTTTAAATTTTACTGATTCCGAGATAAAGATGCGCAAAGAATTCTTATTGAACACATCCTCAAAAGTTGCTGTTTTCATTGTTTCAAACAATGCTCCACCGGTAAGGAGAGAATGCTTCAATACTTCGGCGAGTCCGCACTTCCATTCTTTTTCTTCTAGAGTTTCTAAACTATTGAGGGAAGCGAAAACCAATTCGGGTTGATGAAAAGCACCAATCATATTCTTACCTTTGTCAGCGTTTACTGCTACTTTGCCGCCAACAGAAGAATCGACGCAGGCAAGTAAGGTTGTAGGAATTTGAACAAAACGAATTCCACGTAAAAAAGTAGCAGCGACAAATCCCGCGAAATCTCCAATCACTCCACCGCCGAGTGCTAAGATCACTGACTTTCGATCTGCTCCTAATTCAATTAGATGATTGTATACATTTTTCAGTCTGTCTATATGTTTATTTTTTTCTTTGCCTTTTGTGAATATTACACTCACAGACTGATTTAATTTTTCTAGTTCCAAAAGAACTGAATCGAGATAAAGCTTTGCAACTTTTTTTTCTGTGATAATAATGAACTTAGATACGTTTTGAATTTTTGCTAATTCTGCTGCGAGACCATCAAAGTCATCGTATAATACTACGTTGTATTTTGTTTGTCCAAACTCTACTGTCTCTGCGGATATTTGCATTAGCCCACCACCCAATCGCTTTTGATAAATCTAGTTTTTTCTCTTCCTGATTCTTTGAAATAACTTTTTATATCCGGTCGTAGTTCTAATTCTAATACAGATTCTACAGAATGAAATGCAAATTCCACAATCGCTTTCTCTGATTTTGGAATCGAAGGATTAAAATATTTTACTTCCACTTCAAAAACCAATTGAAGCAAATGTCTATCTCCCTTTGGATCAATGCTTTCATTTAGTAACAGAAATTTGGAAGTCTTGGTGTCTAAATTTAATTCTTCTTTGAGTTCTCTCTCTAAGGCAATCGTAGCACTTTCTCCAAATTCAATTCCACCACCGGGTAATAGCCAGTAGTCTTTGTTTTTTTTTCTTTGCTTAATAAGAAATATTTCACCCTTATTATTTCGAATCAAAGCAGCGACTCGAATTCTTGGCTTTTTAGATTTTAGAAAGAAGTCTAACATTGGGTTTCCTTTTCTAATCTGTCTTCAGACGAATTTTCATTGACTTCAGCATCTTACTTGCTGCATCTTGCCGTGCTTTTTGCTTACTGTTTCCCGACCCTATTTTTTCACCAACATTTTTTACCTTAACCTTTACACGAAATATTTTATTATGATCAGGTCCTTCTTCTGAAAGAATCTCATAGGTCGGAAGCATTTTAAATTTCTTCTGACAAAATTCTTGCAGTGCTGTTTGATAATCTTTATAGGAATGGAGTTCGTTCTCTACAATATCTTCTACATGCGGCAAAATAAAATCAGCCACAGCAGTAATTCCCGATTCCAAAAAAATGGCACCAATTAATGCTTCTAAAACATTTTCGAGGTTACTGCGATTTGTCGCTCCCCCACTTGTTCTCTCACCTTTTCCAAGAAGCAAATAATGGCTTAGTTCAAGGGAAGTCGAAATATTGGCTAATACTGCTCCTGATACAATTCTAGACTTTATTTTTGAAAGCTTGCCTTCCGAGTGAGTTGGAAATTTTTGGAAAAGATAATTACTTACAACTAGACCGAGAACGGAGTCACCGAGAAACTCAAGGCGCTCATTATCCTCATAAGGAATTGTCGTTTCATTTAAAAAAGATTTATGGGTAAATGCTGAATTTAATAAAACTAGATTGTGAAATGGAACCTTGATTTTTTTAATCAAGTCTCTTAGGTCTTTGACTCTTTCTTGAGGTAGATGTTTTAAAGAAGATGTGCTTTGTGAATTTTCTTTTGTCAAAAGGGAAAATAAAATTAATACGAAATTAGCAATCGCTTGCTAACTTCGTATTAAAAAAGTTAGAAAACGATCAGGATTTTGCTTTGTCGATGTATTTAGCAACATCGCCAACTGTCTGAATCTTTTCAGCATCTTCATCAGAGATTTCGATTCCGAATTCTTCTTCTAATGCCATAACGAGTTCCACTGTATCGAGTGAATCTGCACCGAGATCATCAATAAAGTGTGCTTCTGGTGTTACTTCAGTCTCGTCTACTCCGAGTTGCTCAACGATGATCGCTTTAATTTTTTCTAAATCTGCCATTTTTTACCTCCGGCTAATACCCTTTAATAAATTTTAATATTTTTAAAATATGCCAATGATGCAGCAAAAAAATATATAAGATTAAAGGCTAAACGATACTTATTTAGTATCTTAAAATTGACGCTCTATAATTTAAAAAAATTTGGCAAGTCTTAATCATAATTTTTTGATACTTATTTAAAAAATAATTTAAATTGTTATTTTTATTGATCCAATAAGGAGTCCAAGAACAAAACCAAGCAAAGTTCCATTAATTCGTATATTTTCCAATATATTGCGAGTCTTCCATTCAATGTTTACCCTGAAATCTTTTGGGTCTTGACTCTTTAGTCGCTCAGAGATTTTCTCACCGATGAACTTTGACACTTGATCATCGATTTTATCTTCTATAAACTCAAAGAATTCTCTCACAGGCATATAATTTCGGAGAGTCTTCGATGCTTTGATATGATTTTTATGTAATAGAATGTATTTTGAAGCAATTTCTAGCGATGTCTCGCGCAATTGCGTTATTAGAGCCTGAACCGCCGTTGTTTTCTGTTCCACACTGAGTGATTGCCACGATAAAATGTATTTATCCGCACTCATAGAGATGATAGTTACCATTTCGTCTAGAAATTGTTCATTCTCTGAAAAACTCTCTTCCCCTGATTTTAGTTTTTCTCCATACTGTTTAATTATATTGGGTATATTAATAAACATAGTTACGAATTTAGTCATCGCATTCTGTTGACTTACAATCTTTCCCACGAAATCTTTGAATTCCTGCTCTTCTGAAATTTTTGAAAGCGTATCACCGACACAAATCTTAATTGTATGAATGATAATTTGATCCGAGGAAGCATTTGTAATTAAAGACATTTCACTCAGAGTAAAATTATACTGAACAATGTATTCAACTACTGAGCTTTCAATTTTTGCCCAGAAATTTTCTAAAATCTTTTTCGTATTTTCTTTTGTATCAAAATAGGAATCGAGTAATTTATAAATTTGCTCATTTGTCTCAGGACTATCTAATACATCATTGATCTGGTTCTTTAACGTATTTTTATCAAGCAAATCAGAGGCGACCCACTGACCAATTTCTTCAGCTACGATGAGGCTATCATTTTCAATTGCATTATAAGTTTTCCAAACAGCAAACCAATCACAGAGTCCGCCAACAAATCCTCCTTCAAATGCATTTACCAAAATCTTTCGAATCGATTCATGAGTTGTCAAAACAGTCCCTGATTCTAAAAAAATCAGGGAAATTCCAGAAATAAAAAGAAGGCTAATGGCAATAATCTGCTTTTTCCGATAAGGAGTTTTTTTTAAAATAAATTCTTCTTTAAACATTCTACATCCAGTATTTAATTTTTGCTTAGCGGCTAATGCTTCTTTTTCACGATTTTAAGAAATGAGTATTATATTTCACAAATATTTTTCTAATTCCTTTGCAATTTCTTCCGGAGTAGTTTTGGGAGAATATCTTTTTATCGTCTTACCGGTCTTATCCACTAGAAATTTCTGGAAATTCCATTCAATTTCTCCTTCAAAGCCAGGACTAGTTTCCTTAGATGTCAGGTATTTATACAAATCAGATTGACCTTCTCCTTTTTTGACTTTCATTTTCGCAAACATTGGAAATGATACTTTGTAATTTAATTCACAAAACTGTTTGATATCCGCTTCTGTTCCAGGCTCTTGACCCATAAAATCATTTGCTGGAAATCCTAAAATGATAAAACCTCTGTCCTTATATTTATCATATAGTTCTTGGAGTCCCTTGTATTGCGGAGTAAGTCCGCACTTGGAAGCAACATTGACAATGAGTATTGTCTTTCCCTTGTATTGATTCAAATCTACAACACTGCCGTTAATGTCTTTTACTGTATGGTTTAATGGTTCATTCATATTGATTATCCTTTCTTGCATTAGATAATTTATATCTATCCATGGCAAATAAAATTATCTATAGAGAATAAGATAACTGTTTCACATTACTCAAAATATATTTTTCCATTTCCTGTTTAGATACTGGCTTAGAAAAAAAATATCCTTGAAAATATTCACATCGCAAATAGCGCATAAACTCGAGTTGCTCTAAAGTTTCAACTCCTTCCGCATTCACTCGAATGTTTAGTTTGTGTGCCATAGAAACAATTGCGGAAGCAACCGCTGCATCTTGATAGTTTTCTGTAACTCCACGTACTAAAGTTTTGCTAACATTAATTGTATCAATCGGATAATCTTTCAGCTTGCCTAACGACGAATAGCCAGAACCAAAATCATCGAGTGTTATTTTGATTCCAAGCATATGAATATTATTTAAAATTTCTTCACTGGTCTCCGGATTTTTCATAATTGAATTTTCATTTATTTCCAATTCCAAAAGATTTGCCTGAAACCCTGTCTCTAGAAGAATATCTTTTATCAGAACAAGTAAATTATCATCATAAAATTGTCTTTCGGATAGATTAATGGAAATCGGAATTTTTCCTAGTCCCATTTTTTGCCATTCTAAGTTATCAAGAATAGCCTCTTTAAAAATCCATTTACTCAGTATTAGCAGTACTCCCGATTCTTCTATTGCTTCAAAAAATTTTATTGTCTCTAAAATTTCCGAATTCAAATTCCAACGCAATAAAACTTCGATAGAATGCACTGTCCTAGTAAGAATATTCATCCTTGGTTGATAATGCAAAAAAAATTCATTATTTCGCATTGCCTGGTTCAATTTCGTTTCAATTGTAAATTTACTCGTGACCTTCGTATCCATTCCTGATGAATAAATTCTAAATTTATTTCGACCAGACTCTTTTGCTTTATACATTGCAATGTCTGCATGTTTCAAAATTAGGTCAATATCAGCCACGGTGTCTTTCGACAAATGAGCATAAACCCCAATACTTGTCGTAATAAATAGTTCATGTTCGCCTAAAAGAAACGGCTCAGCAAAGCATTCTAATATTTTCTTTGCGTAAACATTCTGAATGATATTCGCGTCTGTATGAAAACAAGCAATCACGAATTCATCACCACCTAACCGACTGACAAGAACATCGAGCGTTACCGGAAATAAATTTAAGATTCGACTTGCAACGGACTTAATTAAAACGTCACCAATCAAATGTCCCAATGTATCGTTGATTGTTTTGAATCTGTCTAGATCCAATAAAAATAAGAGTATATCTTTCCGATTCGATTTGCTAAGTTCTTCAGACAATCGAGAATAAAGAAATCTTCGATTAGGTAAATCTGTCAGCAAGTCATGGTTAGCCGAATGCTCCAATTTCAAGATCGCCACTTTCGTTTCCGTAATATCACGACCCTGACGGATAATGTTGATTAGGTTTCCTTCTTGATCAAAGCTTGGCGAAATAATTCTTAGTATGTATTTTTTATCACCATTGTATTCAAATTCTTCTTCATATTCTAGAGAATGTCTTAATTCAATTGATTTTTCAATTTGTATCATTCGAATCGTTGCAATGTCTTCGCTCAACGATTTTATTTTACACCATTCAATATCCGACTTGCCAATCAAGGCATTTCGAATTAAAGCATCGGGCTCTTCTTCTTTGTTTATATATGTAAATTTTAAATTAGAGTCATAAATTACAACACCTAAGGATACCTGGTTTAATGCATTTTCAAATGTTAACTCGTTCAAACGTTGCCCCTAATTTATTTTTAGAACTTGGCGAATTATTTCAGCAGTATCATCTATATTCATATCGCTTATTACCTTTGAGACTTCTTTTACCGCTGTCTTTTCATCAAATCCAAGTTGAACTAGAGCAAGGACAGATAAATCCTTCTTATCCTCTTTCGTTGGGGAATAATTCACGTCAGCCACATTTAGAAAGGCTTCGAATTTTTTTAGATTCTGTTTTACTTCGAAAATTATTTTTTCAGATGTTTTACCTTTTACTTTAGGAATTTTCTCTAACTTTGAATTATCTCCATTAACCACTGCCTTATACAAATCATCGGCACTCATAAATGAAAGAATTTTCAAAGCGGTCATTTCGCCAATTCCATGTAAGCCGCGAATTAATTTAAATAGTTCCCTGTCTCTAATATTTAAGAATCCAAATAGTCTTTGCATTCTTTCATTGATTAAATGATAAATACAAAGTGTTACCTGACTATCTTTGATTAACCTTAATTCCTCATATGTTTTAAAGGAAATAAATATCTCATAGATGACCCCATTCACATCCAATTCAACAAAACTTACATCTAACCGTTCAATCCTACCCTTTAATCCTGCTATCAAAATTTATTCCTTTAATTAATATGTTTATTGAAGAGAAATGAATCAATCTCAGTGTATTTTTCTTCTTCTGATAATTTTAAAACTTTCTCTGCTAATAGTTGAGCCTGTTGTATATCCATCGATGCGACTATCTTTTTAATTTTTCTTACTAGTGGCAACGAAACGGATAATTCTCGTAAGCCAAAGCCTATCAGTAAAATTGTAAAATTAGTATCCGAAGCTAATTCACCACAAATGCTTAAGGGAATATTAAATGTATTCGAAGCTCCTATTATCATATGGAGTGTTCTGAGAAAAGAAAGATTATACGGATTATAAAGATCTGAAATATAATGATTATTTCTATCTACTGCCATTGTGTATTGTAACAAATCATTCGTGCCGATGGAAAAAAAATCACACTCACGAGCAAATTGATCAAGAGCCAACGCACAAGCAGGAGTTTCCACCATGATGCCAATCTTGATATCTTTGTATTCAAGATTTTTTTTCTTTAAGTCAGCTTTACAGTCTTCAATTATTTTTTTTGTTCTGATGACTTCCGATATTGTGCTGACCATAGGAATCATAATCGATAGATTTCCGTATACCGAGGCACGCAAAATAGCTCTTAGCTGCTTCTTAAACCAAGAAGGATTTTTAAGAGAATATCTTACTCCTCTATTTCCAAGAAATGGGTTATCCTCTTTGTATTTATTATCGAATTTATCTCCCCCCAAATCGAAGGTTCGAATTGTCACGGGTAAATTCTGCATATCCGCAGCAATCTTTTTATAAATTCTAAATTGTTCTTCCTCATCATGAATCTTGTCAGCATCTTCAATTAGAATTGTCTCACTTCGATAAAGTCCTACTCCATCAGCATTGGATTTTATAATTGATTCACAATCATTTTCAGAATCTAAGTTTACTTTAATTGAAATACGCTGTCCATCTCTAGTAAAAGAATTTATCGCTTCTTCCTTCTTTTCTTCTAAAGGAGAACTTGACCCATAATATTTAATTTGGTTAAAGGATGGATTGCGGATAACGACTCCATCGTCAGCATCAAGCAATATACATTCATCATCTTCAATCAAAGAAGTAATCTTATTTAGACCAACTACAGTTGGGATAGAATAATTCTTTGCAAGTATTGCCATATGACCGGTTTTGCCACCCATCTCGGTGGCAATTCCTTTCACCATCTTCTTATCAATGTGAATCATTTGAGAAGGAGTAAGCTCATGAGCAACGATAATGACTTCTTCTTTTAATTCCGATAAAATATGATGATCACTCTTTCGACCCAAGAGGTTATCTTCAATTCGCCGCCCGATGTCTCTAATGTCAACAGATCTCTCGCTGAAATAATCATCATTTAACCCGGCAAATTTATTTGAAATTTCATCAATTGAGTTAAATAGAGCGAATGCGCTATTCTCATGATTATTTTGAATTCGGTTAATTACCCCATCTAGTAGCAGTGGATCATCAAGCATGCAAATTTGCGAAACCAAAATATCTTTTATATCCTGATTCATAGACTTTTTATCTATGATCGCTTCAAGTTCTTTCTTAGTTTTACGAAGTGCTTTTAAAAACCTTGCGACTTCTAGTTTTACTTTTCTTTCTTCAATATGGGTTTGAAGTATGATGTGGTTACTTGAAATAATCTTGAGTGCTTTGCCATAGAACTTACCGTACGAAGCAGGAATTCCTCTGTAAACTGTTGTTTTATTCGTTGGCATAATACGTTTGGTAAACCATACTAATAACCAAAAATATTTCCATTCTTATTTGCAGTTTTTAATTTTAAAATGGAACTTCTTGCAAAGACTAGTGTTTTTGAACAAACTCTGAAATTTCTAGTTCGAAAGGACTTTGCGATCCTTACTTATATAGCATTTCTTCACGGTATCACTCCTGAGGTTCACGCCCATCACTCCCGTTCCCCAACCAATCGAACTACATTAAGAACTGCTACTGACCGAGATATCCCCTGTTGCCAAGTTAAGATCGCAATTCCACAGGATGTGATTTTTCATAGCTTGGCTTACGGTGAACAAAATTAAAAGGTAAACTTTACTTTTATTCAGATATTTATGAATAAAAGTAAATTTAGATTACTTGCTTACGCTTCTTGGGCGAAGGCAGATACTTTATTATTTCGAAAATCGTGTATACGCTTACTTTTGAATTTTGAAACTTCATCACCGGTAATTCTACTCATGATTAGTTTTCCCATTGATACATCGAGCGCATGTCCTGCTTTTGAAGCTAGAATATGTCCAATAATAGGTCGGCCAACGATTGATAAGTCTCCAATTAAGTCGAGAACTTTGTGGCGAATGCATTCATTCTCAAAACGAAGGCTTTCATTTAAGTATCCATCTTCGGATAAAACGATAGCGTTGTCGAGAGAGCCACCTAAAGCCAATCCTCGCGCCTGCAAAGCTTCTACATCACGTAAGAATCCAAATGTTCTTGCAGGGAGAATTTCGCTCGAAAGGATTTTCTCATCTAAGTCCATAGTAATACTTTGCCCTCTTAAAAGAGGATGATTAAAATGAATATTATAGGTTACTTTTAGAGTTTCAGAAGGGAGGATTACAATGTATTTATCACCGTCGACTACCCATACAGGAGTTGTGATACGAATTGGATCAACTACATCGGTGAATTCAGTGACACCGATAGAATCAATTGCTTCTAAGAAAGGTCTAGAAGATCCATCCATAATTGGAATTTCGCTAGAGTCAATTTCCATAATTAAATCTGTGATTCCGCGAGTGAATAAAGCTGCCATTAGATGTTCCACAGTTTGCACAATACGAAATCCATCGCCCAAAGTGACTGCATTGCTTGTATCAACAACATAATTCAAACTGACTGGTATAATTGATTTTTTATTCCTGACATTACAAATGAAAATAAGTCCTGTGTGAGCCTCTGCTGGAATCAATTTCAGGCTAACTTTCTTTCCAGAATGTAACCCTATTCCACTGATTGTAATTTGACTCTTTAATGTTTTTCTAAAAATTTTGCTGTCCATCTCTCTTGTTCCTTACTAAACATAGTATGCAATCCCTGTGCCAAGAAATCTGACATTAAAGTAGTGAATTTATTGAGTTCTGAGCGCTTTTGAAGGCATAATTTTGCTATTCAAGGTTTGAAACTGTATCAAATTAGCAACACTGTATCATCTAAACAACAGGTTATAAAACAAAAGGATTACAGGAAAAAAACAAAAAGGTTTAGAGAAAATTGAGTAAGTCGCGAATAGAATTTAATTTTATGCTGTAGCTTTCGATTTCTCCGTTATCCGCATGTCCATATTCACAGAATGCAAAAGGGCTTTCTCCGTCGACTGCCGCGTCCAAATCAGATTTTCGATCTCCAATCATGAGCGCATTTTCACCTAGAAGCTTATATCTTTCTATATAAGCTTTCAAAATATCGCCTTTCGACTGAAAGTCCTTATAATCAATAACAACAAGCTCTTCAAAAAATGACTCCAATTCATATGCATGAAGTATTGCATTAATGTAGGGAGCACGCCCATTAGATGCGATACAAAGAGTATATTTGCGCTCAAATAGTTCCTGAATTGTCTCCCGAACGCCTGAGTAAAGAGTGCCTTTCTTTTGGAATATCTTTTCACGTAACAAAGTTAAAACGCTATCTGAAATAGAATCTCTATCTTCCTCATTCAATTGCGGTAGGAGATTTCTAAAAATCTGTTTTACAGGAAGTCCGACCTGCTCAATTATTTTTTCTTTGCTAGGAATTGGGATGTGACGACCAGAAGACTGAGCAAATCTTTGAATGGATTCTATATAAGTATCCAATATAATGTTTTCAGACGAAAATAATGTTCCGTCCACATCAAACGCTAGTATCTTGATTTTTTCTTTTTGAAATGGATACATTTGAATACCAATTTACTTTGAAAGGAAATGAGTTAACTCTACCGCTATTTTGTTAATTGCAAAATCCATATAGCCTGGATCTTCTATCTTGCGTTTATAAAGTTCGTATTTATTTTGCAGATTTCTAGAAATACCTCTTTTACGAAGTATAATCGGATCTGGTCCAAAATCCGACGGATCTAAAAGAGTCCCCGTAGAATGTATCATTTTATTCATAGTTACTTCCCTGTAACAAATTTAGTCTTCATCCTTGAAAACTTTTAAAGAAAAAATCTAAAACAAATCTCTGTGGAAATGAACTTTGTCTTTTCGTATTTCAATCAAACAAAAAGAGACAAAAAAATTTCCTCTATACTTAGGATTGGAGAAAAAGAAAAATTCTGCCAGCTTTCTCATAAGACTAATTTTCTTCTTCGTAAATACCTCAAGAGGAGAAATTAAATTTCCCTCCCAATTTTTTACTTCAATAAAGAAAATCGAATCCTGCTTTACACTTACAATATCAATCTCGCCTAATCGATTTCTGAAATTTCGAAACAAAACTTCATGACCTTGTTCCTTCAGAAACTGACAAGCTAGCTCTTCCCCTTCTCGTCCTCGAATTGTATTATCCACTATCTTACTCAAATCATTTAGACTTAAGTTTATCTACTAATTTATCGGTTGAAAAAGTTTTTTTCGAAATCAATATTTTTTGAAACACTATTTTATGAAATAAATCCTCTAATTGGAGAATGTTTTTTTATTTCCTCAAAAATAGTTCGCATATCGGATTCGGATGGGCCAACGAATTTAAAAATGAATGACTCAGAAAAAAGATCAGATCTCATTATTTTTCCTTTCAAGACTAACGGCTGTGAGCCTGGACTAAGACTTACAACCATTTCCCAGATGTCAATCTTTCGTAACACTGCTTCATTAAAAAAAGGATCCTTCACATTTAATAGCATTGCTCGATCCGATATTCGAATCATATTGCCCTTTAAACTCAAAGCTGCATTTTTCTCTTCTTCTTTTCCTTCATCTGTTTCGGGCATAGGGGGAACAACGATAGGCTCTTCATTCTCGCCATCAACGAAGATTTTGGTTTCATTGTCATGAAGAGACAACGATGCATCTTGGGTTTTCATTCCCCACGGAAATAGTTCTACCTCGCGCGATAATTCAGCGACAAGATGCTCTTCTCCTTTCATTTGAACATCGCCTTCTTGACAAAATAAAATTCCATTTGCGTTTACTTTCTTTACTAACCCAGGAATTAAGAATCCACCTAAATTATCTCTATAGAAGTATAAATTTACTTTTAATCCTTCCCTATCTCTTTTAAATGCGTTATCACTAATGGAGAGAATGATTTCGGTTTCATTTTTGCTCATAACCCTAGCAAGAAAATACAAACCGTCAAATTCGGTTGCACAGACTTCACCCACATGAACATCTAGTATGGATTTAATTTCTAAGTGGTGATCAAGCGTGGGAAACAATTTATCCAGAATGCGCACGTAGGATTCAACAGAGTCAGAATGATATTTTTTTAAATAAGTATATAGCAGAATCTGAAAGGATTTCTTATTAGCAAGTAAATTGGCTTTTTCATTGACCGATAAATCAAGAGAAGTAAAAAAATGCTCTAAAACAGAAATTTCTTTTGAAGATAATTTTTTGTTGTAGGCATAGTTTAAAATATGCGTCCAAGAAGAACTAGTAGATTTCTTTCTTAGAAAAACATACCGCCCGATTTGAATAACGGCAAAAAAAAGGAATATAAAAAATAAAACCTGCAGAACAGTATAGGCATTTGTTTCAGGCCAAATATACCATATCTTCTCAGCATCAGCAATTAGAAAGAATTTCATGGTTTAATCATCGGAAGGAATAGCTTTAGTTATATAAATTTTATCCTCCTCGGATAAGTTTATAAAGGCTGAATCCTTGGTTTTCATTCCGTTTGAATTTCTAACAACCATCAAGGAAGGTCTAAGTGGTTTATTCGGGTTTGAATCAATTACAATAGCCTTGGAAGAATCGGATAGTTCAACCCAAGAACCTATCGGATACATTGCTATTTTATTTAAGAATAGACGGATATAACCCAAGTCATATTTATTAGTATTTAGACTAATCATATTCTTCATTGCTTCATATGGTAAAAGAGCTTTCCTCCAAGGTCTATCCAATATGTGAGCAGCAAAATTATCTCCAATTGTAAAGACTCTAGCGAATTCATCAATTTCTTTCTTTTGAATTTTCTGAGGATAGCCACTACCGTCAAAATTTTCGTGGTGTTGCAATGCAACTAAACCTAAAGCATTTTTTAATTTTAACACCTTTGTTAAAATTTGATAACCAAAAAGAGGATGTTTCTTGATTACTTTAAACTCATCGTCAGTCAAGGTAGAATTCTTCTCAGAAATTACAGATGGAATTTTTGCCATTCCAATATCGGCTAGTAGTCCAGATATTGCTAGTTCTATCATTTTAGGTCTTGAATATTCTAATAGAGAACCAATAATTAACGCAAACAATGTTGCATAGACTACTTGATTATAGAGATAGTATCCGTTTGGTTTATGGTTGATTAAACAAAAACATAAATGGGAATTTGTTCTGACTTGGTCTACTAATTTATCAGCAGTATCACGGACAGGATTTATATCAAATGCTTTATCCTCTGAAATTTTTCGAAAAAGTGCCTGCATGACTACGAAGCTGTCTTTAAAAACGGTCTCAAAGGCTGGAACATTTTTTTCAATATGCAAATAAGTATTTTTCAACTGTAGCATTTTGAAATCATGATCATTTGTTGGAAAAGAATTCGTATCAAGAACCATTTCACTCGGAGAAACTTCTTGAACTAATTCACCATGAGTTAGCACTTCTTTAAATCCAAACTTATTCAGACGTGTAATGTCTGCTTCCGAAACGGAAGTATTTGCATTTATAAATATGCTATCTTTATCCAAATATAAGGGTTTCGTATATTTGCTACCAACCTTTAAATCAGATATTTTAATTACCTTCATTTATAAAAAAAAATCTCCCTGTAGAACAATATCTTAAATGCGTTTCGATTTCAATTCATTTTCTATTTTATATAAAAAGCTAAATACCACTGCAACTGATTTATAAAGAGTCTCTGGAATCTCTTGACCAACTGGCACTCTTAATAGAGTAGACGACAAATCTTTGTCTTTTACAATTGGCACATCGTTTGCCAAGGCAATTTCATTAATCTTTTCTCCTAAATAACCAGCTCCGCTGGCAACAACGATAGGAGCGCTATTTTTTTCTGGTAAAAACTTTAATGCAACTGCAATCATTAAGCAATCCAATCCCCTTTTTCTTTTCGCAGTGTAGAATAATGAAAAATGATATCATTAGCAGGTATTGAATTAGAAGAAAGCATTTTTTTAAATTCTGGCAACTTTTCGTTCGCAATTATATAAACGGCAAGATTATTGAAAACGCAATTTAAAACCATATCTGAAAAATCATTTTTTTTCCAATAAAAATGGGAATCTACTTCCCCCAATCTCTCTGATTCAAAATGAAAATAAAAACTTTGCCTATCACTCTTTCTTCCGTAGAGCCCATTTGCTTGCCCATCTTCCAATTTCCAATAAAAAAATGGTGTGTCTATATTCCAATCAATGCCTGGAAAGTATACATCTAAAAATTGGAAAATTTTCTTTATCGAAATTTCTGAGTTGTTTGAATCAAGAACATTCTCAACGGTTTTTAACGGGGAAAAATGGTTTTGACTCCATCCTTTTCCCATTTCTTCGGAATTAATTTTCGTTGCCCCAAGGCTACGATGCAGAATTTCCATTTCAATTCGAGAGCCTTCTCTTTGCACTCTTAATTCCAATTTTTCTCCAACAAACAATTTAGCTTCAGACTGCAATCGTAATTGTTTTCCAGAAAAACTCAACAAGTAGCTGCGATTGCTAGGAAAATACTCTAAGACGGTTGCAGCGAGTATAGTTTTAGAATTCAACAATCCATTTAGACTCTCTACCTTCGCATCAATAGAGCTAGAAAGAATGGCATTTACATTTGACTTAGGTAAAACTCTAAACTCCATGCGCTCCTTCTTTTAACTGAAACGATTTTCTATGAATAACAGACATACCATGCTCTCTTATTTTCGCAATATGCAGTGCAGTACCGTATCCCTTATGCCGCTTGAATTCATATTCAGGAAATTTTTCGGCAATAGCATCCATAAAACGATCTCGTTTTACTTTTGCAATTATCGATGCTGCAGAAATAGAAGCAACTTTTGAATCCCCCTTTACAATGGATCTATAGGGAAAGTAAAAACCTGAATTGGCTTGGTGAGCTTTAAAGTCATAATTTCCATCGATTAATAAATAAAGATTATATTGCTTTGATTTTTTTACGAGTTTTCGTATTGCATCGAATATAGAATAGGATATTCCAAATTTGTCAATAAATTTATTACTAATGAATTGGTGAACAACTAGATCTGCACAAGAGTAAATTTCCGTATAGAGACTTTCTCTCTTTTTTTCAGAGAGCTTCTTTGAATCTGTTAGATTCTTTAAAACTTGCTTCTGGAAAATTTTTTCTAAGGTGGATTTTGAAAAGGAAACCATTGCCAAAGACAAAGGACCTGCCAGAGGACCTCGTCCGGCTTCATCGACTCCAAAGACCTGAAGATTTTCAAGAAGAGAAAACTCTTCAGGTTGGAACGAATTTGGATTCTGATTTATTGAGAAATCTATGCCGCTGCGGTAACTTGTGCTTCAGTTGCAGCGTCTTTTTGAGATTGAGCCAACTCTTTCTCTTTTTTACGCTCAGCTTGAACAATTGCCTGTCCACCACGTAACTCTTTAATTCGAGCAGTTTTGCCAGATTTTTCACGTAAGAAATAAAGCTTAGCTCTACGAACATGACCCTTACGAACCAATTCAATTTTTGAAATCTTAGGGGAATAAAGAGGAAATATTCTTTCTACACCAATATCATAAGAAACTCTTCTAACATTGAAAGACTTATCATTCATCTTGTTTACGATAGAGATAACAACGCCTTCATATATCTGTGTTCTTTCTTTTCCGGATTCGACAATTTTGTAATGCACTTTTACGGTGTCTCCAACAGAAAAATTAATTTTTCTTCTGTTCAGGTCTGATTCAAATAATTTTGCGATTTCATGGTTCATATTCATTTCCTTTCGTTAACGATTCATTTGCTTTCTATTCTTTTCTTTCCATTTACTAATTTCTAAATGGTTTCCACTGATTAAAATATCAGGAACTAACCATTCATTATAGTTTTGTGGTTTAGTATACTGAGGGTATTCTAACTGCCCTTCTTCATTGTGTGACTCCTCGATTAAACTACCGTAAGAATCACCCATAAAACCAGGTAGGAGCCTAATCACTGAATCGGAAACACAAAGCGAAGGCAAATCTCCTGATGATAAAACATAGTTTCCAAGGCTCAGTTCTACGTCAACTAAATGTTCAGTAACCCGATGATCAATACCTTCATAATAGCCAGAAATAAAGGTTAAATTTGTTTTTTTTTCAGCAAACTCGCTTGCGATTCTTTGCGAATAAGGAGTTCCACTCGGACTCATCAAACAAACAATTCCTTTTTTATCTCCAAGGGAAAGGAGAGCCTTGTGAATGGGCTCAACTTTTAAGAGCATTCCCGGACCTCCACCATAGACTGTATCATCGACTCGACCAAACCTATCGCTAGAAAAATCTCTAAGATTTACAATGCTTACAGAGAAAACTCCCTTATCTATTGCTTTCTTTTGAAGCCCTTCCGAGAAATAGGATAAAATTTTGTTCGGGAATAGAGTAATGAAATTAATCTGCATTAATCCAATCCTGCCAATTTAATATCTCCATGCGTGAGTTCTCTAAATCAACTTTACCTATAAACTTATTAATATAAGGTATCAAAATTTCGATATTCGTATCAGAAAATAAAAGGACGGGATGCACAGGATTTTCAATTACCTCAGTAAGTTTAAATCCTGTATATTCAGTATCTCCCAAGTATGGATGGAGACCGATTAATTGATGAACAAAAAACTCATCGACTCCAAGTAACTCTTTCGAGCTTTTCTTTGGGAAATATAGAATGGAACCAATTAACTTTTCAGCTTCTTCAATGGATTTGCAGCCTTCAATGGAGAGAACATACTGATTCTTGACTTTTCGAATTTCTAAAAGCCTACATGGCGTGAAACTAGACTCTGAGGATAAATATAGAGTGCTATTTGCTTTAAGAGAAGGGAGAATATCACCACTACTCGCTACTTTAAGAAAACCCTTTAGTCCAAAAGTAGAAGTGATTTTTCCGATAGAAATATAATCATCAATCAATGATTTCTAAACTGTAATTTTTTCCTTCTTTCGCGCTAGACGCTGCTATGAGAGTTCGAAGAGATTTGGCAATTCGTCCATTACGACCAATTACCTTACCAATATCTTCTGGAGCAACAATGAGTTCAAGTATAGTCTCATCCTCTGCTTCTACTTCTCGAACGTTCACTGCCTCTGGCTTGTCAACTAAAAAGGAAACGATATATCTAAGTAATGCTTCTGAGTGCATAATTATTTAGCTTTAAATTTGCTCCAAAGACCCGATTTTTTAAACAAATCTTTCACAGTATTAGTGGGTTGAGCACCTTTTTTAAGCCAGCCAATTGTTTTTTCATCGTTGATGACAACTTGGTTCGCTTTGTTGATTGGATGATATTGACCTACTACATCAATAAATCTTCCATCTCTAGGAAATCTACTATCTGCAGCTACAATTCTATAATGAGGTTCGTTTTTCGTGCCAGTTCTTTGTAATCTAAGTTTAACCAATTTTTAATTCCTTTCTATCATTCCAATTACTGCTCTATAAGACCAGAAAATGGATTTGAAATACTTCATTATGTAACAAAAAAAAATACTAGGTATTTGTCAAGTTTTTAAGACCGAGAGCGCTTTCATTTGGCTTGCCCGACTTAAAAAGTGCAGATCCTGCAACGCAAATATTTACGCCAACATCAGATAGTCGCTCTATATTGCCTGTATTTACTCCACCATCCACTTCTAGCTGAATTGGATAGGAACCAATTAGTTCTTTTGCCCTATTGATTTTTTCTAGTCCGCTCTTAACAAAACTTTGCCCATAAAATCCAGGCTCAACAGTCATAATCAAAATTAAATCAATGTAAGGAAGGCAATCTTGAATCATCTTAACTGGAGTTCCAGGATTTAGAGCAATACCAGCTTTGATTCCATTTTTTCGAATTTCTTCAGCTAAACGAATTGGAAAGTCTGTAGTTTCTCTGTGAAAAGTTATGAATTCCGGCTTTAACTTGTAATACTTCGAAACATGTCGCTCTGGATTATTTACCATTAGATGTACATCCAGCGGGATTTTTGTAAGCTTGCCAACTTCTTCGGTTAAGGCTTCTCCAAAACTGATCTGTGGAACAAAATTTCCATCCATAACATCCATATGAATAAAATCGATTGCCTTTGGTTTTAACTTTGGAACCACTGTTGCAAGATTGCTCAGTGGGGCAGCCAGAATTGAGGCTGAAATTTTTATCATAAATCGCTCCTAAATTTGAAAGACTTTTCTTTATCACCATCCATTCCAATTATTGAAACACGGACATCCCCTTCTCTGTAAAAAACAAATTTTAACTCTTCGTCTTTTTGAAAGGAAATGTCTTCGAATAGAGTTTGGGTGGTGGTATCATCATCTATTTTTTGAATTTGTAATTTATAAGACTTAGAACTGTCTACTCTGTAAGAAACTTTCTCATATCCACTCTGCACCTTGTTTTCTGGGTCAAAGTAAAAGATTTTAAAGGAATAAGAAGCATCGGAATTAGTTGTATAAGATTCAATAAAACCATTCTCTCGTCTATCTTTAGTAGAAATGATTTCAGTAACTTTGTATTTAATTTTTTTTGTATTTAGAATGCGAGCGACAAGAGGAAATGGAATCCCTTTATAATCATCTACTCTAGAAGACTTATCTTTCACATCAGGCTCTGTTACTAGAAGAAAAATTTTCTCACGACTAGTAATGACTTTCCCAGGCTCTGGAATTTGTCCTACAACCGTTTCTGGAGATTGACCTTCCGAAACAGGAATATAAGTAACTCCGCCTAGCGTCAAACTAACGTAAGTCTCACCAGATAAAATTTTATCTAAAGCTGCTTTGGCATTGCCCAGCGTTTGTCCTTTTAACTCAGGCATTTTCACTCTGTCCATACCATTATTGACAGTAAGATAAAGCTTTGCACCTGCTTCTACATTTTTTCCCGCAGAAATGGATTGATAGATGATTTCACCATCATTTTTCTCTGGATAACGCTTGTTTTCAATTCTAACTTTTAGCCTAAGACGCATTAGTTCATTGTGGACTTCCGTATACTGCTGACCCACTAGATCAGGCATCATGACACTAGACGCACTCTTAGTTCTGAGAAGAACGACAAGAAATGCAGCAATAAAAAATACAATTAAGCCAGTTGTAATGAATAATAGATAACCAAGTGCTGGAACCACTTTTAATTTGTTTAAAAATTCTTTCAAAGAAAAACTTCTCCCGTTTGAGGCTTCGCTCCGTTGATAAAATCCAAAGAGGACATTACCTTTTTATTTTCAGGCTGAACGGATTCAAGAATTAAAATTTTGGAATCCCCACACTCTACACCTACCGCTTTCTTGGTTATCATGTGTAGTGTTCCTGGTTTCTTTGACAGGGTTACAGATTCGTCAGTGACTAGCTTAGTAGAATAAATATTCAGTCGTTTTCCGCGAAAACTCGTATAGCAAATGTATCCTGGATTAAATGCACGAATCTTATTAAATAAAAACTCAGCTGATAAGGAAAAGTCCAATTTGCGATCCTCTGGCTTTATTTTTTTACAATGGGTTGCTTCCTTGTGATCTTGCGCTTTGGCGGCAAACTTTTTCCCGTCAGAATTTTTTAATAATCTGAGCACATCTTGAATGCCTAGTGTAGTAATTTTTTCGAGAAGAGTTCCAAAAGTATCTTCCTGAGAAATGGAAACCTTTACTTGACTAATAATATCACCCGCGTCTAGCTCTTCTGTAATATATTGAATTGTTGCACCAGTTTCCTCTTTTCCATCTAAAATTGCGGACTGAACCGGAGAAGCTCCACGATACTCCGGCAAAAGACTTCCGTGCAGGTTAATCGTCCCTAGCCTCGGAAAATTAAAGATTCGAGATGGAATAATATATCCATAGGCAAACACTACATATATATCTGCTTCGAATGAATTCATCTTATCGATTGCGGCATCATTTCGAATATTAGGAAATTGTAATACTGGAATATTTTTTTCTACAGCTAATTTCTTAACAGGGGAAGAAGTGGGATGTTTATCTCTACCAACCGGCTTATCCAAATTAGTCGCTACAAACAAAACCTCATGACCTTCTTGAATCAGAGCATTCAGTAATTTCGCTGAATGCTCCGGTGTTCCAAAATAACCTATCTTCATAATGAATAACCTTTATATATCATAAATATCTTTTCTATGACCCACAGCATGAACTAAAAGAATAGACTCTTTATCCAATATTTGATAAATGACTCGAAAATCCCCAACTCTTAATTTATATAGACCAGCTAGATTAGCAGATAGAGGTAAATGTTTTGCGGTTTTAACATTTAGAGCTAACCAATTTAATTTCTTAAGAATGATTTTTGAATCATTCTTATTGAGCTTAGATAAATCAGCATTAGCCTCTTCTAAGAAGTGAATTTTAAAAATCAATTTTACCTCTTTGAAGTCTTGCCTATCGTCTTTAAAGGCTTTCCGACTTCGCCCAAAGAAACTTTTTTTAACTGTGACGCTAATCTCTTTTGCATAGTTTTCTTCACAGCTAATCCATGGTCTGGATCACCTAGAATCTGCATAAGTTTACGTTCAATTGTTCTCTCAATAATTGTTTCCAATTCTTTTTTTGAAATTACATCTAGATTTATACTCATTGCGTTTCCTTTCTTTTTATTCCTTCGCTGTTCCTTTCGGTTTATCTTTTTTATCCATATCTGTTAACTTACCCAGGTATTCGGGAAGTTCAATTCCTGCTTGCTTTGCTAACTCTTGCAGCGGCGGGAGTGCTCCAATAAATCCTTTTAGAAAATTAGCGGTAGAACTTCCATTACCCCCCACTCCATTTCCTGAATCCCAAACCGTAATTTTATCAATTTTGAGATTAGAAATTGCTTCTACTTGTTTTGCTACAATTGCTTCCATTTTTTCAATGACTAAAAGTGTAGCGGCTAACCCTGCGTCTCCGTTCGATGCAGAAATAATTCTTTGATAACCGGCAGCTTTTGCTTCGAGTAAGGACTGTAAGCCTTCTGCTTCTGCTTTAAACTTAAATAAAGTAGCGTCCGCTTCCCCTTTTGCAATTCGGCGAATTTTTTCGGCTTCAGCTTCTGCTTCGACTTCAATTCTTTTTTTCTCTACTTCTTGTTGGGCTAATTGTGTTTTTTCTAACTTGGCTAATTCAGCTTGTTTTTCTGCCTTAGAAATTTCTGTAGCCGCATTTGCTTTTGCTACTTCTCCTACTCGAAGTGCTTCTGATTCGCGTTTTGCTAATTCCGCATTTGATTCAGCTACTTTTGCTTTTGATTTATTTTCGCCATCAACGGCTAATGCGTTATTTTCCGCTACAGCAATACGCTTTTTCTGATCGGCGACTTTCTCTCCTTCAACAGCTTTAAATTCAAAATCAGAAACACTAATACGTTTGTTTGCTTCGGCTTCTTTCTTTCCTTTTTCTGCTTCTGCTTGTTGAATGGATATATTAATTTCTTTATTTCGAATTGCCTCGGCAGTCTTCGAAGCGCCTAACGCATCTAGCTCTGCAATTCGAACCATTTGATCGATGTCTGCTTCTTTTTGACCTTTTAGGGATTCTGCTGTTTCTTTTGCGACTTCAACATCTCTTTCGCGTATCGCTTTTGCTTGACCGGTTGCTCCAAATTTTTCCTGATTGGAAACTTCAATTTTGGCTTGATTGATTGCTTCAGCGGCTGCTTTTTTACCAATTGCTTCAATGTATCCGGACTCATCTGTTAGATCTTTAATGTTTACGTTGATGAGGGTAAGACCGAGTTTGTTAAGTTCCGTTGTTACATTCTCATTGATTTGAGCTAGAAATTTTTCTCTATTTTGATTTATCTCTTCAATGTCTAGAGTAGCAATCACAAGACGAAGTTGACCTAAAATAATATCTTCTGCTTGTGTTTTGATTTGGGAATCAGAAAGACTTAAGAGTCTCTCAGCGGCATTTCCCATTAGACTCGGATCAGTTGAAATTCCAACAGTGAACGTGCTTGGAGTGTTGATTCGAATATTTTGTTTGGAAAGTGCTCCGGTGAGATTAATTTCAATCGTCATCGGCTCTAGACTTAAGAACTGAGAATCTTGAATGAGAGGCCAGACAAAAGTTCCACCTCCATGAATACAAATCGCGCTCTTATCTTTTCCAACGCGCCCATAGATAACAAGAATTTTATTCGAAGGACAACGCCTGTATCTCTTCACTAAAAAATAAATTACCGATGCTCCAATTAAAACTGGAACAGAAAATATTCCTAAAATTTCTCCCATACCTAATTCTCCTTGTTATGACTACAATGTTTCTACAACTAAAATTCCATCTCTAACAGAAGAAACTTTTATTTCTGTGAAAGCGGGAATTTTTTCACCAGACAGAGAAACTGCCTTAATATTTTTCATACTACCTTGAAAACTAACTTGAATTTCCCCTACAGAATTTTCTGGAATGGTAAGATATACTTTTCCAATTTTTCCAATCGCATTGCTAAGATTTAATTCATTTATCTGAGCAAGTCCTTTTACTTTTGTAAAAATCCAGATTTCAAACGCAGCCGACAAAATTCCAAAGACAAATGCAAGCGCAAAACTAATATTTACCCCTAGTTCAGTGTTCTTAAAAATAAAAAGCCCCATCCAGCCAAATCCAGCAGAGAAAATGGAAATCGTTTGAAGAGATAAAAATTTAAAATCCAAATTGTCCGGATCAAATGCGTCTACATCGTGTAAATCGCTGTCGTGCCCAAAAAACGAAAGAGCAAATTTTATAAAAAAGAAAATCGTTCCAGAAACTGCCATGTAAAAGTAAATTGTTTCAAGGTATTCCATTTTTGTTCCTTTTCTCCATCTTGCGGAAAGGGAAATATTCTGAAAAGAAAAATTCTTGCCGTCACTCAAAACATTCTGAATCATGGAATAGCCATGAAATATTTATTAATCCGAATATTCTTAATCCTATCTATTACTTGTATCAACTGCAAAAAAGAAAATAGTCTACGAATCGAAAATGAGCGCGAATCAGGCTCAACAATTAGCCTTCGCAATTTTACACGGGATGCATTCAACGAAAAAGGAGATTTGATTTGGAAATTGAAAGCACAGGAAGCTTTCGTTTATGTAAATGACAATAAATCAATATTTTATGGTTTAGATTTTGATCAATATGAAAAGGGAATTGTAAAATCAAAACTGACTGGGGATCGTGCAGAAATTGATCAGAAAGCGAAGACACTTGTAGTGAATGGGAATATTGATTTGATTACGGAAGATAGTCGTCATTTAAAAGCAGAAGAACTTACCTACAATTTAGAAAGCGAAACGCTTAACACAGATAAGCCGGTAACGATTATTATGAAAGGAACAACCATTCATGGAATTGGAATGGAAGCAGACAAAGGATTAAATAAAGTAAAGATTCTAAAACCAGCAGGGGTTAGCAGCGATAATCCGCTCGAAAAAAAAGAGAAAAAACCTAACGACTAACTAATATGCCACCGAGACGCAGAGAAAGATATTAAGAATGATTTTTCTCGATAATATTTCGAGCGTATCCCTCAACCTCCGTGGCAAAAAATCTAAGATTGCCTCGATGCCATAAGTTCCACATCAGTCATACGTAGCCTAGTCGAAATGGCTCTTGCTAATTTTTCATAGAATAAGCTTCCAAGCTCGGGGTATTTATGCACAATTTTTTCAAACTCTTTACGCGACAGATAATAGAGAGAAACCTCTCCGTCGGCAATTGCATTTGCGGATCTACAATCAGAATCCAAGAAAGCAATATCACCAAAAAAATCTCCCTGAGAAAAAATTGTAATCAAAAGGTTTTGCTCTGCGGCTAAGGGAATTATGATTTTCACATCACCTTTACGAATAAAGAATATTTCATCACCGGGATCACCTTTACGAAAAATGTATTGTTCATTGGAAAATTTCTTTTCGTGAAATTGCTTTGTTAATTTTCTCATAAGCTTAGGACTAACGCCGTCAAAAAATTCAAATTCATTTAGACTCATCTCTATGGGAGATGCAAGTGCCTCCTGAAATTCCTCTGTCAAAATTTCATCTTCTACAAATTCCAATGCCGTCTCTAGGTCATTAAAAAAGTGCAGGGTTTTGCTTTCAGAAAAGCCAAGGTTTAATAGATATTCTCTCACATTCTGACCGGAAGGCAAATCCAACGGAATAGAACTAAGAAGTAGCGAACCGTTGTTTGCCTCAATTCTAGAATGAATTTGAGCTAACATATGAGCCGCTGTAAAATCGACTGAAAGAACTTTTCGCATATCTAGAATTATATATTTAGTTTTTGTAAGATAGGATTCTACAACTGTAAAAAGTTGGTCTGTAGTTCCAAAGAACAATTGACCCTGTAACTCAAGGACTAACGTAGATTTACCTCTCTTTTCTAAAACTTGAATCTCAGATGGAAGCCTTCTCTTTTTAGAAAACTTTTGATCTCCTGAAAATTTTCTGTGAACGACAGTCGATCTCACTTGCTCTCGTATATAAAGTAAAATAGCCATTCCAATTCCAGTTCCAGCGGCAGTTACTAAGTCATAGGTTAAAGCAGAAATAATCACTACAACAATCACGCCAAAATCAATGATCGTTGCCCGATTTCTTAGCAGTTTAAAACTATTCAAATCAAGCATTCTGAATCCAAGAACAATTAACACTCCAGCCAATGCTGCAACGGGAATCCATGCAAGCACTTGGGGAACAAATAATAAAATAAACGTTGCATAAATTCCAACCAAAGCTCCGGATAATTTTGTTTTTCCCCCACTATTTAAATTCACAAGCGTTGCTCCCATCGTTCCTGAACCAGGAATTCCTCCTGCAAGCGAAGAAACAATATTTGCAATGCCCTGCCCCATTAACTCTCTATTGGAATCATGTCTTGTCTGCATAATAGTATCATGAACGATACAAGTTTTTAAAGTATCAATAGAAAGAACAAAAGCAAGAGTAACCACTGGAACGATAAGATTTAAAACTAAATCAATATCAAATCCTGCAATCAATTTCCATGTTTTTGAAATGCTATGAACAAATTCTAAGGGGGAAACAGAGATTTGCCCAATCACATAAGGATTACTCTTAATTGAAAACAAATTTCCATCAAAGGAACCAAGTGTAAAAAAAGTAATCGCGCCAATGCTAAGTGCAAAAATCGCTGGAGGAATTCTCTTTGAAATTCGTATTATCAAAAGCATGGAGAGAATCGTTGAGCTTCCAATTATTAGATGAACATAATTCTGAGTGGCTAATGCGGGTAAGCTGGAAAATATTTGACTTACCTTAGAAAGACCAAGAATTTTAGGCAATTGACCTAGAATAATCAAAAGTCCAACACT
The DNA here is from genome assembly GCA_016708435.1 of Leptospiraceae bacterium. Lineage (NCBI taxonomy): Bacteria > Pseudomonadati > Spirochaetota > Leptospiria > Leptospirales > Leptospiraceae > Leptospiraceae bacterium. The sequence continues at coordinate 40,624 of JADJFV010000018.1, forward strand.
TCCCAGATAACCTGTCACAACCGGATAGGGAATATATTTTACAAGTTTTCCTCCTCCTGCTTTTCCTGTGGCAAATTGTAATATACCTGCAAAGAGTGCTGTTAGAGTTACAAAGATAGGAACATATTCAATAGAAACATTTTTCCTGTGGACTAACTCCATTACATAGGCGGATAATACTGCACCTGCCGGAGCGCTGGGTGCTGAAATCATTCCAGGAGTTTTTCCAAAAATGGAAGCAAATATACTTAAAATAATTGTCCCAATAATTCCTACAACAGCCGCTTGTCTTGTATAAGATTCACCAAGACCTGCGAAAATGATGAGACCATAGGCAATTGCTGATGGCAAGGAAACCAATAATGCAGAGAATCCGCCAATGAATTCATTTACAGTAAAATATTTAACTTTTGTTTTGTTCATTTAAATGAATACTTTTATCCCGATAAAGGCAAAAATATTTACTCCAGATAAAATTAAGTTTGCTTGAATGCTAGGAGAAAAAATTTTTTCATCTAGAATAGAATTCACCTTACTAATAATTTTCTCAATAAGTTCGTCCTGGCTAATATCTATTAGCCCCTCTTCATTTATAGTCCCTGAAACAATTCCTAAAAAATCAATACGAGCCAAGAATAGTTTAACAATGAGTCGAATTATAAAAGGCATGCCTTCTAGATTTTTCAAGTAAATCGGCAAATATTCATTTACCGCTTTCAGAGGACTAGAAGAATTTAGCTTATCTAACCATTCCAGTTTAGAATGAAGCCTATCAAAGAACTTTTGCATAATATATTCTACGAATTGACTTTTCTTTTCCTTTAATAAAGAAGTGATTGCAATGGATATTGCGTATTTCTTGGCAAATAGAAAATGTAAAAATGGAAATACTATGAAAAAAGTTAAAAATAAAAGACTCGCTTTCCAATTTAGAACAACTGAAATTAATACAGAAAGAACAGCCCCCACTCCTCCCGCATGACCTGCGCTAGCGGCTGACGCATCGAAAAGAATTCGAAGTTCAGGAATCATAAACAAAAGAAGCAACCAATTAATAAATATGCCCAGAATTGTTAAAATAGAAATTGTAAGCAGAGCCTTTAATCCCTGCTTAGCAAACGTTTTAATTAAATTTGTATCAGTCCCCATTTTTTCTTTTATAACAATAAACGATATAGAAGCAAGATAAAAATTTCACCAACTACCACCTGCTCCACCACCACCCGATCGTCCACCACCAAAAGAAGAACTAGACGAGCTAGAACTAGATGAACCGCCGCTGTAAGAAGAAGAGGAACTAGAAGACTTACTACAATCTCTTGCGGGAATTGTATAAGTCGAACTACTTTTATGATTACAATTTTTACAGGCATAACGTCGTATACCGGAACCAGAACTAGTGCAAGTAGGAGAAACTGTCACAGTGTCCGATTCGACAAAGTAAGTCTTATAACTACAAGAAGGACATTTGGAATAGCTTGTGAATAATGACTCGTATGCGTAAATCTTAACATCTTTACTTTTCTCACAAAACCAAACATCATAGTCAATAGATCCAATTTTTTCTTCTATCTTCTGTCCATCTTTTAGGAAGAAATCATCTTTATCCTCTGCAAGACGAACCATTTCCGTTTCGCACTTAGGACATATTCTTACGGCTAATCTTAATTGTCTTCTTTTAATAAAACTCCATACGGCAAAGATGATTAAAGGCAAAGGAAAAATAAATATAAGTAAAATAAATTCCCATGATCTAAATCTTGAATCAATTGCTTTATAATACTCATATGGATCTTTGTAGGTTTTCTTTGAAAATTCATAAAACACCTGGGAAATGGAAACAAAAATAAAAACACCTAAAAAGAAATAGGCTTGGTAAAGCAATGGAGGCAAATAGATATAACTCTCATAAGAATAATAAAGAAAGTAAATAACAAAAGGAGCTAGTCCAATTAACGCCAATTTCCAGTTTACCAACGAATCAGAGAAAAGAAGGCTAAACTTTTTTCCATCTTTATTTTTTAAATAGTATGTCCCAATTAAAAACAAGATTAAATAGATAGGCGTAAAAACTGGAGGGAGAGAATTATCTACACTGGTAAAAGGTCCTAAATTTTTATCTTCCGAATCTAAAATGGGAGTGGAAGTTTCTTCAATAGGTTCAGGTTCATTTTTAATTTTCCTACTAACCGCAGAAATTACATTTTCAAATCCAACAGCATATTCTTTCTTTTTTAAATTAGGGACTAATTCATCTTCTCCTATTCTTTTCAAAATTGCATCCGGTAGAGTTCCTTCTAGCCCATAGCCAGTTTCAAATTCCCATCTTCTCTGATCCATTACCAGTAGCAGCAAAAGACCATTATCCTTTCCTTTCTTTCCAATACCCCAATAATTAAAAAGCTCTACTGCAAATTCTTTTGGAATCGAACTTCCAATCGTAGGTAGGATAACAATGGCAAATTCTACTGTAGTTGATTTTTCTAGTTCGATTAGCTTTGTATTCAAGTTTTCAATTTCTGTAGATTGCAAATAATGATTTGGATCAGAAACAAATCCTCCATTTGCGAGTCTAGGATTTGGCACAGTCTTCACCTCAAATGTCTGTGAAAACAAAGGAGCTGAAAATAAAACGAAAGTGACAAGGAAGTTAAAAGTTAGATTTTTCATAGGTGTTACTTATTTACCCATTATTATTTTTTGCACGTATTATTTTTTTTATAAAATCTAATTTTTAAAAAATGTTTCGATTTATAAACATCCTCCGTAATACTACAGTTAGAATTGATTTATCTTCCTGCTTTAAAAGGAATCAATGCACTCCGCGAACCCCGCGTCCCCGCGTGAAACATTAACCTAAGAATTAAATATGCTATTAGGGTTTTTCATTTACAAAATTAGAATATACCAAAATGATAAAATTTAGAGTTAAAAATGCTAATAGGGATAATCGTAAGTTACCAACCAAATTTAAGCGAACTCGTTTCTAACAGCAAAAATATACTATCTCAAGTAGACAAACTCATTCTAATTGAAAACGGTTCAGATAAAAAAATTCAAGATCAAATCCAAACAGAAATCAAAGATTCAAAAATTACAATTCACCTAGAATCAAAAAATCTAGGTCTAGGAGCAGCACAAAATATTGGAATTAAAAAAGGCTTGGAATTGGGAGGGGATTTTTTTCTATTTCTAGATGACGATTCTAGTATAAGCCAGAATAGTGTGGAAAGTTTGCGGAAGGAATTTGAAATCAATCCAAATCTAGGAATTGCCGCCTGCCATATAGTGCATAACGATTCTAGAAAAGAACAAAAGTATTGGATTCAATCAAAATTTTTCTATAAGCGAGTGCGGTTAACGGCTAATATGCGTAAGCTTGAAAATGTAAATACAGTTATATCTTCAGGCTCACTTATTCCAAGAGAAGTTATCGAGAAATGTGGATTTATGAGAGAGGATTTTTTTATTGATTATATTGACATCGAGTATTGTCTACGGGTAAGGGCAAATGGTTTTTCAATCACGGTAATACGCGAAGCGGAGCTTCTGCATAATTTAGGAAATACCAAAAGCATTCAATTTTCTAAATTACTTTTCCATCCAACCAATCACAGTCCACAGAGAAGATTTTATATGATTCGCAATCGAATCTGGACTTGGAAACTATACTCATTTCAATTCCCGTGTTGGTTTTTCGTTGATATAGGAAATTTCTTAGTAGACAATCTAAGAGTTTTTCTCTTAGAAAAACAAAAAAAAGAAAACTTGAAGCAGTTTTTGTTAGGCTTAAAAGAAGGTTTTTTTAAAAAAGTAGAAAGGAGATAAGGACTCTTAGCCAACCCTGCTGCAAAAATTGATACCGAATTTGAAAATACTTTCTTTCCAAAAATTTCTTTTTAGATACTAATAAATATTTTTCAAGTATTTCTTTTTCCTCTGAGGGTAAAATGGATTTATATATTTGAAGAAATTTCTCTACTTGAATGATTCTAGTTTGATTTTCTAATTTCCACATTTTCACGTAATCTATTAGCCCGAGAAGTGTTCTAGCAATTCTTCCGAAAGAGCGAGTTTTCCCACCTACCACATTATTTCTGTGAATTCTGTATCGTATCAGAGTTCTTTCTGATGTAATAATTTTTCCAAAAGAACAAGCAACTAAAGCTATCCACCAATCGTGCATCTTTGCCTCTTTTGGAACTTGCTTAACTAGATTAAGTAAAGGAGCATTCATTACCGCCGAACAGCCCGTAACCGTATTTTGCATGATAAGACGATTTAGTCTATGTCCAAGTTTCCAGTGAATGCTTTGAAATTTCCAAAAAGACTTATGAATAAATTTAGAAGTATCATCAATCACAGAAAGATTCGAATGAAAAAGAAGAGGAATTTTCTTTCCAAACAAATCCTCTTGTCGCAGAATTGATTCCAGCGACTTTTCAATCTTATCCGCTTCCCAGATATCGTCTTGATCACAAAAAAAAACATAATCAGCTTCCGGCGGGAGGGAATTTAACAATACATTAAAACTTTCAATTACGCCTACATTCTGACCTGCTAAAATTTTTAAGGGAAGATTTTTTTTCCACTGATTCAAAATTTCTAAAGTTCGATCCGATGATCCATCATCGCGAACTAATAATTGAAAAGGAATACTCTGTTTTTTTAGACTTGATAATTGTTCCTCTAAAAATTTTTCTCCATTATAAGTAGAGAGAAGAAGAAATATATTAGTCATTGTTTAAATATTTCTTTTGTAAGTTAGTAAGAATTTTGAAAACTTTTTCGGCTTCCTTTTCCCAGCTTGTGGTTACTACATATTTGACAGCATTCTTTCGTAGGCGATTTCTTAATTCATGATTTTTTAAAAGTTCTAACATCTTATCTGTAATAGACTCAATCGTAGGATCACAAAAGGAACATATATCCTCATTTAAACCCCATCTATTATTCGGACCCTCATTGATTAAAAGAGTGCAATTAGAAGCCATCAACTCTAAAGGTAAAAGGGATAGATTTGTAAAAGATAATACAAGTGCCAGATCAACAGACTTATAAATATCATGCAATTGACTCAATTGAAGAAGACCAAGATTAGTTACTTCGAATGGTAGAATCAAATCCTTATTATTCTCGCCAGCAATGATGATTTCAACTTCGGGAAATTTTTTCTTTAATTCTCCTAGAGCGAGTAATCCCAAATATGCGCCGCGTCTAGGAGTTTTCGTTCTCAAATAAAAAAAGACTCTAGGTCTATCTTTCTTCCAAGTATTCTGCGGAATATTCACATCATCCGCTGCTACGTAAAGATGTTTGTCATAAGAAAATCCGAAGCTTTCGCAGGGCATATTGTATTTTTCTTTCAATGTATCTTTAATCCAATCACCAGCAGTGATTCCATAGAACCCGAATCTGTATGTATCTTCAGCTAAAGCAGAATCCGTTCCCGGCGGATAAAAAAGAGTCTCATAATCCTGAACAAAATAAGTCTTGATTGGAGACCCAATAAAATCTCGAACAGGATAAGCGGTTCTCCATTCCGTTGCCATCGAAATTAAAGCCGGCTTTACTTCCTTTCTTCCTTCAAAAACTTCTGCATTGACAGGAATATAATCTTCATTGATAATTTTTTTACTCTGCGCTTTTGTAAGATGGTTACTCTCAACAATGATGAGGTTATTTTTAATTCCAAATTTCTCTAGAAAATGAACCATTCTAAATATATTCAAATGTCCGCCCGAACCAGATCCGGGATTAAAAGCAGGAATAAACCAGTTAACATCAATTATCCGCTTGTCTAAGTGATACTCTGATCCATATTTTTCCGGCACAAAAATATAATATGTTTTAGCTATTAAATTGTCTTTAGGCGAAACAATATAAATGATAGTCTGAGTCAGAATTCTTTTTAGTCTCTTTGAAATTTCTCTTCCAATGTATTGAATTATTTGAATCATTTTATGAAACATGTTATTTTACTTTTCGTCCTTTCCCATCTTTTAGCAATCTATGGTCTATTGAAATTGTGCTATATAAAAAAGCACTCAACCTTTTTTTTGATCCCAAGAAATATCCTAAAAACCGCAATGAATCATAAATAGGTCTATAAAACAAAAGGTGGATTTTTTCTAAGAAACTTATTTCTTTTGAACGAATCAAAGTTGAGTAATCAATTCTTATTTTATGAAGGCAAATTCCAATTAGAGATTTAAGGCTACTCAGTATTTGGTGCTCAAAATGAATTTGAAAACTAACAGCTTCCTCAAAACTTCGCCTAAATGCTTCCAGCATCGTATAGGTATGAGAGTGAAATACGATTGCGTCATCTGCGTAGGCTTTAATATAACCATTTTCTAATATTGCCTTTGCCCATTTTTGATCTTCTGCAAAATTAACATCGTCATATGGAATTTTTTCCCAAGCAGATTTTCGAAGCATGGCATTATTATCCGAAAAAAAACAATAGAACATTTGTAAATTTTTATCTGCTTTATATGCATCGAAATCTTCAATTTTATAATGCGTAATCGGCGGAGTGCGGTTGAATCCATCAAAGTGTTGCTTCAATTCTCTCTTTATAAAAATGTCTGCATCTTCGTACGCTTGGTGTCTACCAAATACACCGGCAACCTGTTCATTCTCTAAAAATGGACGCACCAGGTTCGACAACCATTTTTCATTAAGAGGAGTTGCATCGTGGGTTATAACAGCGATTAGCTCTCCTGTTGCTTGCTCGATTGCAAAATTCCTAGTTTTCCCATGTCCAAATTCTGAAGATGGAATTGTAAATAGTTTTAGATTTTTATGAACTTTTGAAAATTCAGTTATAAATTCTAGCGTTCCATCCGTAGAGCCTGAATCAATAATAATAATCTCCGCATAACCATCATATGCCTGTGAACAGACAGCAGACAAAACTCTTTCGAAAATTTTTCCAGGATTTTTTACAGGGATGATAATGGATACAGATGGTAATGTTTTCATAGAATCGAGTTAACCAAATTCTTTAATCCAGTCTCTAAATCAATCTTGGGATTCCAATCCAATTCTTTTTTTGCTTTTGTAATATCTAGAACATTCCATTTAGGAAGTTTAATCCTGCTGTCTTTCTTTACCAGAGTTCTAGGAATCGATTTTCCAAAAAACTTTTCCATTAGATCTAATATTTCTTTTAGACTAGTTCCTACTCCTGTTCCAATGTTAAACACAGAGTATCCGCTCTTGCGATAAAAAATTCCTTTTTCAAAGGCATAAGCCATGTCCTCTAAATGAATATAATCGCGAACAATATTTTCATCGTCAAATATTTGAATTTCTTTTCCTTCTAAAACCCGACTAAGGCTAACGCCGATAAATCCCTGATTTCTGCCCGACGACAATAATTCTCCGTAAGGATTTGCTATTCTTAGAGTAAAACAAGAGTGATGAGAAATTTTAGTAAGTAGGTCAAAATAGTATTCAAGAGAAAGTTTATTAATTCCATAGGAAGTCAAAGGTTCAGTAGTGTCGGATTCTATATGCAAATGATGCGGTTTCTCTTGATAAACCGTTCCTCCACTGCTAGCAAATAAAATATGAATTGGATTTTGAACTTTCTTTAAAACTTCAATCAATTGCAAGCTAGGTATCAAGTTTGCTTCTGTTTCATACACAAAATTATTGTTTGACTCCATCGGCTTTCCAGATTGACCTAAATGAATTAAAATATCTATTCTCTCTAAAAAACCATGCAGTGTTTTTTCGTCATGCAATTGTCCAATCGTCCAACTCTCTATATTCTGAAAAAAATCGATTGGCTCTCTGCGGGAGTAAATATGAACCGAGTATTTTTTTGAGAGATACCTGGTTAAACTCCTTCCCAGAAACCCAGTAGAACCTATGATTCCTATATTTAACTTCCTGGAATTTTCTAAACTATTTTGCATAAAATTATTTTAAACGGGCTTTTATTTTCAGAAGAATGTTTCTGATATTTTTAAGGAATCGAATTATAATATTTTGATGAAATAGATTATACCAGACATCTATTTTTTTGTAAGCGTATTCATATCCTCTTAGTTCATTGATTAGATTTGCAATTTCTAGAGGCGAATACTCGTAAGCCAGATATTTAATAGAAGAATCTTTCCAGAGCAAAGTCGAAAATAGCCGCTCCATTAAAAAAGGAATATAGGAGACAGGATAGTGATAAGGTGCATTGCTTTTCAATTTGTCTACAATTTCTGTATCATTTTTATTTTCTAAAATATAGTCATGAATAGGCTTTGTGAACGCAATGTATTTTTCCCAGAAGGCTGGACTTCCAATCCAATAATTACAATAGAGTGTATCGGCTGACGTATTTTTTACATCGGATGCTTTGAATCCATAACCGAGTTTTTGAAATATACTATCAGCAATTTCTAAAAGTCCGGGGTGATTTGTTCCACCTTGTTTCCATACACTATCATACATCGTTACCTGTTCCATAAATGGATTGATAAAGTAAACATCATATCCTGGATTTTTGCGGATAAATTCAAGGAATTCCGATTCAGTCTTTCTCGCCTTCTCAAAAAAACGCCAGGATAAGACTCCAGCCAAATCTCCTTCTTTATAAAAACCATCCAAATAGGATTTTAAAATAACACTGTATTCTAAAAATAAATCCGATTCAAAGTCAGATGTATTAAAATAAGGAAAACAGTTTTCTGAGACTTTGCTGACTTGCTCTTTACTAAAATAAATTTGTCTGACTTTAATATTCAATTTTCTGCCTCAGCGGGTAAAGACTAACCAAGCTTGGTTTTAAAACTACGAATTATTCTTTTCCAAGAATTTATTTGGAAAGGATGCAATAAAAAAAAGCCTAAAAGAGAGGTCTTTGAGTTTAAAATCGCTTGAATAATCTTACTTGCTTTATCTTTTCTACTACACCAAATCCTTTGCGTTATCCGCTATTTTCAGTGCAGTCTGATAAACCAGGACATTGCTTTCTAATAAGATAAATTCTAAGACAAAAGACTTAATGCTCTCAGGCTTTGAAAGACCATCAAAATAAAACTGTGGATCAAAATTGGAAAAAATGTATTCCCTATTATTTAGTAAAACACCGTTGCTTTCTTTTATTTCAAGCTGGTATTCTTTATTATTCGCATCTAAAAGAAAGACTTTTTTAATAATTACTTTAACTGGATTGTTTGAAATATCAACTCTAAATTGCTTATACTCTTTAGTGATATCAAGCGAAATTTCATACCGCAACTTGGCTTGTTCAATTGGAACTTTCAGAGAATCCGATTCCGAAAAACCGTTTCCTAAATCCAAATACAATTGAATTGATTGTCCTTCGAGGGTAAATACCTTTTGCCGCAGATCAAAGTTTTCAATCTGTAGATTGACTAATTTTTGTTGAAATGAATTCAAATCTTCTTTTTTTGAATCTAAATCAATTCCATCAATATTGAGATTACTTTTCTCTTTCCAATTTTCATTGTAGTATTCTTTTTCTTTTGAAATAATTCTTTGATTAAAGCCCCAATTAATTGATTTATACTGATCTGACCAACCAACGAGGTATCCCATATTTTTAACATCCGCACTAAAACTTCCATCCGCCGGAAATTTGAACAGTCCTTCCTTTGAAATTAAATTTGTCCATTTTAATCCCTTCTCTAAAAGCTCTGTTCTAACCATGCAAGTTGTGGTAACATTATGAATTGCTTTAAATAGGACTTCATTTCCTTTTTTTTCCACTTCAAATGGTTTATCAACCCACACTTCTCCTATTTCACGCATTGGATTTGGAGCAAAGGGGGACAATTGACCGAGTTCAGAAAAAGATTCAAATTGATGAATCATATACTCATCCCAGCCCGGAAGATATTCTAAATCGTTTTCAGAGAATAATACGTATTTGCCTTTCACTTCTGAAAGAGGAATATTAAAAGCTTCCCCGCCAATATTCTCATCTAGAAAATAAACTTTTATAGAAGGATAGAAATTTGAAAAAACTTGTAGCCATTCTTTGGAACCATCATTAGATGCATTGTCTACAATGAATATTTCAAATTTATATTTAGTAGTAACAAGAAGAGACAGTATTGTATTTCGCAGTAACAATTCCCGATTCCAACTCAATACAATGATACTGATTATGGGATTATCCATTATGCGCTATTCCTTCTAAGGAGTCTGTAGAGCTTAGATAAAGTTTCGTTATTCCTAAGTTTGTTCATCCATTGAAAACTTTTCGCAGTTCTGTAGATATGTAATTCAGTGTTCATTTCCTGAATCATTCTAAGTGTCTCGACTAAGACTTGAGACAAATGAGTCGCTCTACTCCGCTCTCTTTCTTTTTCTAAGAGCAATGCATTTTTTGGATCAGAGCCAAAACCAAGAGTATTGAATTGACTTACAGCAATTGGCACATACGAAAAACTAGCCTTGCCAACGCCAATTGCTTTTAGAAAAAAATCAACATCTGATACTATTTTGTAAGACGTATCGTATAAACCATATTCATCAAACAATTTCCGTTTAATAAAAGTAACACTATGCCAGAGAACACCGTAAGCTAGAAAAGAAAGATTCAAAGTATCAGGACTTTTTCCATAGAGAACATTTCCTTTTCCGTCATCGATTAGCATATCTCCATAGATAATATCCGTTGCCAAATTTTTTTCAAAGACTTCTGTTAATACAAAATCATTCACAAGAAAATCACCGGAATTTAAAAAAAGACAATACTCGCCTTTTGCATTTAGAATACCTTTGTTGTGAGCATCATAAATTCCTTTGTCCGCTTCGCTCAACCAGAAACTAATTCCGTTTTGATTTTTTTTAATTACATCTAGACTACCGGCTGAAGAAGCTTCATCAATGATAATGTGCTCAACATTTTTCCAGGTTTGTGCCTTGACCGATTCGATCGTTTTAGAAAGTCCTTCTCGATTATTTAGATTAATTGTAATGATTGATAACTTAGTCATTGAATTCCATACAGTAAATAGTTTTAAATGCGATTAGAATTGGAAGTATAAAAATTCGCTCTCTGTAGATATGCAAAGAAGACTAATCATTGTTAAAAAAGAAAAACCAATCGCCCAACCTAAATTCGGTTTCCATTGCAGAGGATTGCGTGCATTGATATCTTTCGTAGGATTTTTATATCTAGAAAATATTTCAGTCGAGTTTTGAAGAAACCAGCATACAAAGAGTAAGACTGTAACCGAAAGAATCAATTGAATTTGCTTTCGAATTCCAAGCTCTGTATAACTTACCCCCGATCCAAACATTGCAGAAATAATTTTAAATGCAGTCTCTAAAGAATCGGCTCTAAAAAATACCCAGGCGATTACAACGCAAAGGAAAGTAAATACAATCGAGAAAGGTTTCAAGTATTTCTTGCTTTTCTCTGTCATAAATTTGCCACTTTGGCTATTCCAGAGATGATTGATTACGAGGTAAATTCCATGTAAACCACCCCATACCAAAAATTCCAACCTGCTCCATGCCAAGAGTCCACCGAGAAGCATGGTTAAAAATAAATTCACAAATCGTCTCAGATTTCCTTTTCTATTTCCTCCAAGCGCAATATACAAATAATCTCTTAGAAAAATGGAAAGAGTAATATGCCATCTTCTCCAAAAATCAATTATATTAACCGCTTTATAAGGAGAGTTAAAATTTCTAGGAATTACAATTCCAAAAAGTCTACCAAGACCAACTGCCATATCCGAGTAACCAGAGAAATCAAAATACAGTTGTAGCGAATACGAAATAGCCGCAACCCAAGAGTCAAATTGAAATAATTCTCCGCCTTTACTCGCCGTATCAAATACAGGAGTTGCATAGTCTACAATCCAATCTGCCAATAAAACTTTTTTAGACAGACCTAGAAAGAAAATACTCAAGCCCACTGAAATATTTTTATAAGAAAACCTATAGGTCTTCGATAAAGAAAATTGCGGAATGATTTCTTTGTGATGCACAATCGGTCCTGCAATCAACTGAGGAAAGAACGTGACAAACAAGCAGTAGTCGGTAAAACTGTATTCTTTTGTTTCACCTCTATAATTATCAACCAAATAGGCTATTTGTTGAAAGGTAAAAAAAGAAATTGCAAGTGGCAGAATTATTTTCTGAATCGAATATTCAAAACCGATTAAATTTTTCGTTACCGTAAAGAAAAAATAATAGTATTTATAATAACCTAATACTAATAAATTTAACGTAATTCCAAAGACTAAAATCTTCTTAGCATACTTCAAATTTTTCATATGAAAGCCAAGATAGTAATTTATCATGATCGAAGTAATAATGATAAAAGAATAAACTGGATTCCACCACGAATAAAAAAAGAAAGAAGCCAAAACCAACCAGACTCTCGCTGTGAAGAAAGTATACCTACTCGCCAAATAATAATAAAGCACAAGAGTAATTGGCAAAAAGACTAAAATAAAAATATAAGAATTAAAAAGCATGTTTACCTATTTGTAGAATTTTTCTTTATCCAAACAAAAGCAATCTCTTTGTTAGATTGTATAAGAAAAGAATCGGCTCATAAAAGAATACCATTCCGACAAAGACTGGATAATTATAAGGTGTAAAATAGAAAGATAAAACTACAATAACTTTTCCCGAAAGAAAAAGCAATGCTAGTAGAGAGTAACTTTCTAAGCTTGCAAATAAATCACTCATTGGATTCTTTTTTAAAAATCTTAAAAAGATGATTGAAGAAAGCGAAATTAATATGGAGGGAAAAATAATATCCCCTTCTATCATACATTTTCTGATAAGTATTTTTAAAAAAGTTACAGTATCTTTTTTTACAAATTCCCATACATCCATTTTAAGAATTGTTTCGTATTCATCGCTATACATTCTAATAAAACTTTCTTTATTTGATAGTTTAATTGCACGGACTGAAGCTTCATAGTCACTTAGTCTAAACGGAATCGATGGGTAATCCAAAGCAAATTCTCCGAGCGAGCACCAAATTGTATGCCAGAAGACGTGATGAGTTGTAGCATCTTTTTTATAAGCTTCACTTAAGAGTAAGTTTGGCATAGACTTAAGGGAAAAAATTAGAATTAAGATCAAAGAGAAAAACTTAAGATTTCGGAATACAAAAGAACGTATTTTTTCTTTCGAAAAAAGAAAGGAGACGAAAATGAAAAAAAGAAGAAACGCAATAAATACAAGCCCCTAGAACGAATTAATAAAAAAACAATTAATAGAAAAAGAGAAACTATAGATCCAATGTTATAAAATATTTTTTGTTTTCCACTGCCTACAATGGTAGAAAAAAAATACAACGCTAAAAGAATAAACGGCACAAAAATTATATATTCATAAGGCTCCATAAAAAAAATATTCGTATTAGTTATGTTTAGATTGGATGCAATTTTTTCTAATATAAAATGAAATGAACTTTGAGTGAATTGGTTGACAATAACTGTAGCATTGAATTCAAAAAAACCGATCAAAATTACTAAGGCACTCATCACTGGAAATAAATACATTCTTTTAGCAAACGAAGCAAGTTTTTCATCAGACAACTGGAAAATTAAAAAAGTAATGTAGTGGATTCCAATATCATCTGCAAAGGGAAATAATTCTAAGTCATATTTTTTTTCCTTTATAAATTGAAAATCTACATCTTTCAAAAGCAAGTTCTGTTGACTTTCTGTAATCTTAATATAGCCAAGAGAAGGAACTACTGGATAGTTTCGAAAATTGGAAAAAAGACCTGTGTTTATAATCGTAGCAAATCTAGCTGTAACTGGTGCATTTTTAAGAGTAAAACTTTCCAAAAAATAATTGTTTCTAGCATAGACAAAGAGAGAAAACACAGCTAGTATTAAGAAAAACAAGAACTGATAGATTTTGTTTCTATAGTATTTAAACATAAAAATTAATTTGGCTTCCGATTAATTGTAAATGTTGCGAAAGAAAATATTTTACCCAGAAATGTTTTTCCTAAAAAAATATCTAGCTTACAAAATAGAGAAGCAATTTTTCCCGTTCCAATATTAAGCCAGGGAAATGCGTCTGGATTATAATAAAGCACATAGCCGACCAAACCATTGTAAACCTTATAAATTGTATTTAGAGCATTTTCAGAAAGAAGATTTTCATAGTCTTTCAATTCAAAACCACGTTCACTATTCTCTTCGAACAGAGAATTTTTTTTATAAATTCTTTCTCTAATCCAACGAAATAGAAAGAAATTATGAGTAGGCTCAAAGTTAATAAACAATCCACCCGGTTTCAAAGAATCTACAATATTCTTAAGTGCTAATGATACATGATCAGGCACATGATGAAGACCACCAATTAGTATAATTATATCATATTTTACAGGTTCTTTCCATTTTAAAATATCAGCCTGAAATATCTGCGCATAATGTCCATTTTTCGCTTTGGCAGATAATACCATGGAATCAGAATAATCAAATCCAAAGTATTCGCCATTCGAATCTCTTTCAAAGAATCGAAACAATATTTCGGACTCACCACTCATTGCTTCTAAGATTTTCTTTCCACTAAAAGTCTTTTGTTCTTTTTCTAATTCATGAAATATTTGATTCCACAATTCATTCTTATACGCCAAATGATTCTTATTACTTCTGCCAGATATATATCTTTCAGAAATAGTATTAAAATGCTCTCTTTGTTTTTCTGAGTTATTCATGTTTCTTTAATTTTTTCTCTGTTATAATATATCTGGGTCTTTTTTTGACCTCTAAAAACATCTTCCCAAGATATTCTCCCATAATTCCCAGGCTTAGCAATTGAAATCCGCCGAGCATTAGAATAGTAAGTAAAGTCGATGACCAACCCTTTACTGCTAAGTTTAAATAAAATGATACATACGCAATATAAATGGAATACAATAAAGTAAAGATAATAATAATCAAGCCTATAAATGTTGTTACCGCAATGGATTGATACTAAAAAAGTAATTCCCGAAATTGCAAATGCAAACATTTTCTTAAAGCTATATTTTGTTTTTCCACTAAACCTTTCTTCCAGCACATACTTGATTGCAATTCGATTAAAGCCTGCCCCAAAATATGTAACCTCTCAAAAAAAGAAACTCTTCCTCATTTTCTCTAATTACGCTGATTACTTTTTTATCTAACAATCGAAAGTCTGCTGCACCGTCTTCTATAGGAACACCTGATAGCAATCTAAGTAGACTATAAAAATACTTTGCTGTAATTTTTTTTAAGAATCCAGTTCTCACAGAATCATCTCGAACTGTATAGACTACCTCATAACCCTCTTGCCATTTCTGAATTAATTCTGAATAACCTCTGGAGGTGTTGAAGATCAGCATCCATACAAATCACACAATCTCCAAAGGCATGATCGTAACCGGCTTTAAGTGCTTTCTGGTGACCAAAGTTTCTTGAAAAGACAAATAATTCCATTCTTATATTTCAAAGAAAGTTCTTTAATTCTGTCTATAGTTCTGTCAGTACTACCATCATCCACAAACAATATTTCGAATTTATATTTCTTCATTTGAATTTGAATTCTTTCATAAATTGCAAAAATATTTCCTTCTTCATTCATACAAGGAATTACAATTGTCACTAAAAAATTTATTATTCATCCTTATTGACTATTTCATTCCTTGTAAAATTTTTCTTTAAATACTTTCAATCTTTCTCTATTAGCATGAGCAAATAACAACACCGTAAGAGCGGCTAAGAACGAATAAACGGAATGTAAATGAAACGTCTTAGGAAGTAAATTATATTGAATCATATAATCTAGATTCACTTTTGAACTAGGTAGCATTAAGATAAAAAGTTTTGGAATAAATAAAACACAGATCCAAAGAAATGTATTTTGCATACTACTCCAAAGGCTAAAAGAATTTTGATAAAATTCCATTAGAAAAAAATAAATACAAACCAATCCCAATAAAAGCAAGGTCTCAGGAATCACTAAATAACACAATGGCCAGAAAGCAAGTGCCGACAAATACCGAGTAACCGGATTTTTCTTCACGGGAGAATAAATAGAATATATCCCAAGACTTGTCAAAGTAACTATCAGAAATACAATCGGAAATAAAAAATCAATTTCCTGCTTTATAAAAATTAATCCGATTGGATACAAAAGATATTTTAACTTGGATATAAAGACTGTATTGATAATCCTAATATAAAACAAATAGAGAACAATGTAGGGAATGGAAGCAAGTAAAAAGAAAATTTCTACAGAATCAAATTTGAAGACTGAAGAAAAGAATGCTGGAATAGCTGGTGCAAAAAATAAGAGGTAAAAAAATTATTACGCAGATTACTAATTAATGGATATGGCATTGGAATTTGAAATTTATACATATCCTCTTTGATATCTTCCATTTCGAAAATATGATCAGCTAGTTTACGAGCAAAAAATTCAATATATTCTGACCAGGCGATATTTTCTCTGAGTATAGAACTAATGTCTGAAAATTTATTCATTTTTTCTAGCTTAACACTAAATACATTCATATTTACAAAGAACAATATAGATATAAAACTTAAAAAAGCTAAGAAATGAAAACTTCTTTTGATAGAAAACTTTGAAGAAAAATATCTATACGAAAAAATGCAAAGTAAAATTACTGTTAGAAATCTCAGAGGCAATTGTAGATTTTCCACATATTGTCCATAACTGAATAAGCAAAATAGCCCAAGAATCGTAAGTATGACTCCCAATGAAAAAAATGCTCTTAGATAAAAAACTATGATAAAGAGTAAACTCAAGCATAAACAGAATAAATAAGAATTATAATTTCGAAAATCAAGATTAATGTTCTTATATTTCAGATATTGGCTTCTTCTATCCATTTCATAGTTTTTATCTTTTATAGGTTCACTTGGATGTTTCCAACTCTGCGTAGATATTGGCTTTACTAATCCAAGATTGATTAAGCTTTGACCGATATAATTTCCGACTATTCCATTTCCAAAGCTGCTAAAATGCACATAATCCCCCGCCATCATTTTCTTAGCATCGCTTAAGTCTGGATTGGTACGTATATGATTTAAAATTTCTTCGGCAGGATCTAGTATATAGGCAAAATTTGCAAACTTTCCATAAAGCATATCAACTTCAGATAACTGTTCTCTAATACGAGGTAGCTCTGAATAATCGATCTTAAACTTCACAAATTCATTCCAAAATTTGTTCGTAAATTTTTCATATTTAAAAAGGTAAAAGGGTTTAACGATGACAATCGGAGTATTTGTAGTCTTGGCAAGGGAAATTATCTTTGCCAAATAAAAAATTTCTCGTTCAATATTTGCTCGGTTGCTTGTATCAATTTGCTTCCCGAAAATATAATTGCACTGCATTAAAACTCGATAGATTCTTAACAATAATTGCAAAAAAAGAACTGTGGTATGCTAATAGTTTTATCAATACTGGAATAAAAAAAGATTTATTATCCTCTACTCTTACTTCTTCTTTTCCTTTCTTAGGAACTAAATCATTGGGAAAATTGGGAATTGTATTCTTAATTAAAACATCAGAATCTCCTTGTTTCATTTCATATCCAACCCAGTTTCCGCTTCCATAGAGTATAATTAAATCAGGTTTTTACTTTTTATATAAAAGACTTGATACGCTTCATAGATTTGTTGATTTAAAAGCCCAGACTTTCCTGCATTCATGACAGTTGCGGCAACACCCATTTCCCTCAATTTCCTTTCCATTCGAGAAGGCCAGTCCTCCTTATAAAAAGTTCCTAACCCTATCGTAACAGAATCTCCCAAAGCCAGTATTCTAATTTCGTCTTCTGTTCTTTGAGGTAGCTCAGGTCCAAGCAAATTCAAAGAATTCATCCTAGTATCAGTTTGATTCATAGCCAAAGGCTTATTCCAATCGAAATAAAAATTTACAAAATCAAAATTCCAATGATTCCCCATAAAATGAGTAAAAAGAAAAAAATAAAACAAATATTTTGAATGAGGATTTAATTTCATTTTAAGTAATCAATCACAGATAAGATTTTCAAAACAAAATGATGCAAAACAGAAGAAATAAATATTAAAAAGCATGTTTACCTATTTGTAGAATTTTTCTTTTTATAATTTTCAATTTTTCTCTTTGCGCATGAATAAATAACAACACCGTAAGAGCGGCTAAGAACGAATAAACGGAATGCAAATGAAACGTCTTAGGGAATAAATTATATTGAATCATATAATCTAGATTCACTTTCGAACTAGGTAGCATTAAGATAAAAAGTTTTGGAATAAATAAAACACAAATCCAAAGGAATGTATTTTGCATACTACTCCAAAGTCTAAAAGAATTTCGATAAAATTCCATTAGAAGAAAATAAATACAAACCAATCCCAATAAAAGCAAGGTCTCAGGAATCACTAAATAATACAATGGCCAGAAAGCAAGTGCCGACAAATACCGAGTAATCGGATATTTCTTCACGGGACAATAAATGAATATACCCCAAAACTTGTCAAAGTAACAAGTAAAAATACAATTGGCAGTAAAAAATCAACCTCCTGTTTAATAAGAAATAATCCGATTGGATACAAAAGATATTTTAACTTGGAGATGAAGGCTGTATTGATAATCCGAATATAAAACAAATAGAGCACAAGGTAAGGAATCGAAGCAAGTAAAAAGAAAATTTCCACAGAATCAAATTTGAAAACAGAGGAAAAGAATGTGGGAATAGCGGGAATAGCCGGGGAAAATAGAAAAGGAGCTTCTGAATAGCTAGTCATTGTCTTAATCAAGGTAATGGGAATTGGTATTTGTTTTTTATAAACAGCATCAGTCAATTCTTCAATGCTAAAAGCTTCATAATAATCCATTTTCTTCATAAAGAATTGATAATAGTCCGACCAAGCGATATTCTCTTTTAAAATAGTCAATATCTCAGAAGAATTAGACAATGTGGAAAGCTTTTGAGAAAGCATATTCGCATTAATAAACAGTAAAATCGAGGTTAAAAAAAAGAACACTAAGATGAATAGTTTTTTCTTTTCTCGACAATTTTTTTGAAAGTAAAAATTTATAAATCGAATAAGAGAAAAACGATTCCAACGAACACTCGTAGAGGCAAAAACAATATCCATCCACATATTTCTTTTCACTTAAATAGGCACAGATAACGATAGTCGATATCACTCAAGAATAATGAAAATAATTCTCTAGCAGAAATAATAAATAGAAGGCAAATTAGAACAACTGCAAGGCAAAGAAAATACATTTATAGGTTCGATAATTGAGGCTAATTTCATACCTTAAATATTGATCTCGCCTTACGCTTTCTTCAATGTATTTTTCTTTAGGATGAATCCATTCTCCGCTCGCATGTCTTTTAACTAATCCGAGAGATAACAAATGATCTCCTATTATTTTTCCAACGATGGAATACCCCTCTTCACTAAAATGAACATAGTCTGCCATCATTATCCGTTTTGCATCATGCAAATCCGATTCTGGACGAATATGTCAAAATTTGATTTGTTATATCAATTGCATAGGCAAATTCCTTGAACTCTTCATACATCCTATCAGACTCCGGTTGTCTCTCTCGGATTTTAGATAAATCAGAAAAGTGATGTTGAAATTTATAAAATTCCTTCCAAAAACTTATTGTAAATTTTTCATACTTGAAAAGGAAAAAAGGCTTCACAATGACAATTGGAGTATTTGTTTCCTTTGATAAGGAAATAATTTTTGCCAAATAAACTATCTCTTTCTCTAAACCGAAAGATGCCTGCTTTTTTTTCTCTGCACTTAAAAATTCTTTTTTATTTTCATGAACTGCGGATATTTTTTTTACCAACCATGCAATCGAAGGACTTAAATATTCATGTGTTTTATGATAAGCGGGAGGCTAAGTGGTTTGTTATGATTGAAATTTTCTTCTTTATTCTCTACTTCCTTTAATTTTAAATCGTTCGGAAAATTGGGAATAATTTTCTTTAGAAAAGATTTACTTTCACCAAAGTAAGATTCTTGAATACCGTAAAGATTTATTAAATTTCCACTTGCATAAAGAATAACAATATCCGGCTTTTGTCCCTTTTTGATTAGATTCTCGTAAGCAATAAACATCTGCTCATTCGTAAAACTAGGCTTACCCGCGTTCATTGATGTTGCATCTATGCCCATTTTTTCAAGATAAACTTGCATTTGATATGGCCATGATTTATTTGCGTTAAATCCAACTCCGTAGGTCACAGAATCGCCAAGTGTTAAAATTCTAATTTCGCCTTCAGTTTTTTCTGGCAAAATTTCTGATCCCCTTAAATTCAGAGAGTTTACATCTGCATTCAAATTATAATTTATAAGAGGCTTATTCCAATCGAAATAAAAATTTACAAAATCAAAGATTCCAACCATTCCCATAAATGAGTAAAAGAAAAAAATAAAACGCAAATATTTAAAATGAGGATTTAATTTCATTTAAATAAGGACTTTTTTTTTTCCCAGGAATAGGATTCGAGGGGGCATAAGCTTATATTACCAATCTCATTTATAGAATCTACTGCATACATTGCATTTATTCTTAAAAGGTTTTTAGGAATTTCGATTTTATACGTTCTTGGTTCAATCCATTTAGCATTTAAGATATGTGTTTGATTTTTTCTTAATAGAATGACTAATCTAATTTTTTCAGTGGGAGCGGGAAGACTGCTCTTATCCGCATTCACAAAGTATCGAAGAATTAAATTGTTTTCTTCTAAATGAGTTGGACTTCGAATAATAGATGTCCACCTGCCCATTAATTTTTCTTTTTCCAATTCAAACAAGGCATCGTCGTTTGGCTCCGGGGAATTTGGTAAAGTTTGATTTAAAAATTTCTCTGCTAGTTTTCTGCCAATGATTTCAGCGGCATATGTATTGTAATGCGTATCATCTTGCACATGCCAGGATTTTAAATTTGCATTTTCATAAATATCGAATTATAGCCAATATTTAAAAGCTTTGATATTGCTTTTGAAGAAAGAAGAAAATCTTCTATTGAGTTCCTTGCTTTGTTCTGACTGAGGAAAGGTAGACTCAATTGCCAATTTAGGAAAAGAAATAATGTAAAACTTTGCATCCGAAGAATTTGTTTCTTTTAGAATTCTAC
>JADJFV010000019.1 GCA_016708435.1 Leptospiraceae bacterium
CGTAATACGATGCGGAACTGCGCTTAACTGCGAGTATCCACTGCGGAACGGGCTATGTTCGGATGATGCCCGTCCCTTGCTCCAAGCCGGCTTAGTTGTGTTAGTCAAAATTTTTAGTATATTTGTCAGACTCACGCAAGTCCAGTGCCTTCGTTCCGGTCACAAAACTTGCAAGAGAATAATGCAAGTTTTGCGCCCTACACTCAGTCACGGGACTTGCTAGTAGTTAGTCGCTTGGAGACATGACTTTGAAACTCAAAGGTGCTACCGCACTTTCGAGTTTCAAAGTCACGTCGGATACTCTTAACGTTAGGCGAAAGAAGTGCAGAACAAAGACATAAGTAAACATATTAGAATTAACATTTAAAGGGAGTTTTTATGAAAAATCACAGTGCTTGGACAAATGATATGCTACAATCAATTGTATATTGGGTAGCTTATAAAAAAACAATATTTCCGTTTTATCAAATTCCAGAAGGGGCTATCGCTTCTGAATTGTGGGAAATTTTGAAAGGGTTAATGAATAGCCAAAATGAAAAATATCGTATATATCCAGAATATCAATACAGTAAAATTAGCGAAAATGAATCAAATAAAGACAGAGCGGATATAGCTATATGTAGAAAAGTAAATGATACTGAAGAATTGGAAGCAATTATCGAAATTAAAAAATATGAAGATAAAAATCAAAACGCTATTACTACTCAGATCAAAAAGGATATTGAGAAAATAGTAAATCTGAGAAAGGAAACTAAAAATAAAAAATTCAAAAGCTATCTATTAATTGTGAACCAAGAAAGATTTCCGGATAAATTTATTAACGAAAAAGGAGAAGTAAAAAAACGTAATATCGATTTGCCAGAAAACCTTGTTAAGCATATTAAAAAAAAGGAATCAAGAAAATGTTTCCCATCGATAAGAGATAAAATAATAAAAAAAGGATTTTTTGCAATTCTATTGACTATCGAATAATAAACTTATTTGATAAACATGAGAAGGATATATGGCAAAGATAAATTTTATTGAAAAACAAAAACTAGAAAAAATCTTAAATATGGACCAAGGCTATGTGTTAGACTTTTCCAATAGAACTTTCCAAGAATTCATAAAAGACTGCTTAGATATAGATATTTATAAAAACTATCCCAATCTTTCTAAAGCAAAAATTTTAAGAGCTATTCTAGAAAACGAAAAAGATATATATGTTGGGAAACTAATAAATCAATTATTGAAATACAAAAAGGAATTTCATACAATCGCTGACAACGAAAAAGAGGATTTTATTTTTTGTATAGATTTATCAAATAGATTGTTGGGAAAAGTAGGAGTATTAGAAAAGAAAGTTACAGTCGAGACTAACAAAAGTATTGATTTTGACGAAATAAAAAGAAAGCTGTATAGTGTTACATTAATTGAAAAGCCGAATGAAAGAGGGTTCGAATTTGAAAATTTTTAAACTATTTTTTCGAGCAGTTCAGATTATACCCAAGACCTTCATATAAAATAATTGGTGAGTACATATTTAGTAGAAGCGAAATGGAAAAAAGAAATAATTGGAATCGATGATTTGAGAATTTTTTCAGACAAAATAATTTCTAAGTCTGCTTTTACTAGAGGATTGTTTATTAGCTTTTCAAATTTTAATGACTATATATTTCAAAGGTATAATAACAATCATGCACGTTTTATTTTAATGACGGTTCAGGAATTATTTATACTAGCTGAAAGAAAAATGGATTTTAAAGAATTATTAATAAAAAAGATTAGAGTATTAGAGGAAGAAGGAATAGTGTTTAGAAATATTATGGAGTTGAATTGATTTTTAGTAATAGTGCACTTCCTTCGCCTAACTGCGAGTATCCACTGCGGAGGTGAACTATGTTCGGATGCTGTTCACCTCCTTGCTCCAAGCCGGCTAAGTCGTGTTAGTCAAACTTTGTAGTATTTTTGTTGAACTTACGCAAGTCCAGTGCCTTCGTTCCGGTCACAAAACTTGCAAGAGAATAATGCAAGTTTTGCGCCCTACACTCAGTCACGGGACTTGCTAGTAATAGTTCGGCTTGAGAACATGACTTTAAACTCAAAAGGTGCTACCGCACTTTCGAGTTTAAAAGTCACGTCGGATACTCTTAACGTTAGACGGCATTTTAGGTTCGAACACACACTGAAAAGGAACTGACGCTGAAATATTTCTGTGTAGGTTTCCTCGACATCGTGTCTCGGAAAGACTTGGAGTAAATATATTATGTTATTCGCAAAGGAATTATTTTTTGAGTTTTACAAAGAGGTCTAAGAGACTTTTGTCTACAAGCAAGAATCTGTATAAAAAAGGAGTTTAACAGGTGATAAAGATTATAAAAATAACAGTTTAATTGGATATAATTACAAATATTCGGAAAATGAAAGTGATTTTCCTGAAAAATTAAAGTTGTATCTTAAAGAAAAGCGGTTACAAAAAAAGATTGATTCAGATGAAATTATACACTTTGCAATATGGAATGAAGGATTAATTCATAGTTTTACATATTTCCTGTTTTTAACGAATAAAGGAATTTTTAAAAAAGGATCAATGATAGATAATATTATAAGGTATAGCGAACTAGAAAAAATAGAAATATCTAATTCGACCAATTTGGAAATGTTTTATAAAAGTCATTTAATTAAAGAAAAATGGATGTCTAGCCTTTATTTATTTAATCCATTATTAAATGTTGATCCGAATAAAGAATTAATATTACTCGTAATCAATGAAATTTTTAATCAATTCGATTCATATCAAAAAAATGTTGAGAGTAACAATACAATTGAAGAAAAAACGATAAACAATTTTGATATTTTTTCATTGGTAGATGATTTAGAAAAAATATATCAATTAAATAGACAAAATATTTTAACAGATGAAGAAGCTAATCAACAGAAAATAAAATTACTTACAAAAATAAATTAAAAGGATGCAATTATGAAATATGAATACACCGGTAAAACAATTATTAAAGTATGCTCAGTGTGCAAAGTAAACACAACTCTTAAAGAACTTGTAGAAAAAAAGGGAACCTTTTCAAAAATAATCAGAAATACAACTGCCTTTGCAACCGTTGGGGTTTCGCTGTTAGCTGAAGGTAAAAAGAAGAAATTGTATGAATGCAATTCGTGCAGGGCAGTGATTGATTTGGAGAGTGATTTACGGAAAGTAAAAAGAGCTGCATCGAGAATTAATAACCCTGCGATAGAGACAGAAGCAAACAATGATTCTCAAAAACCGGAAAAAGAAATCTTAATACAAGATTATGATAATGATAAAGTAATGAAATATTTAGAAAAGAGTTCTCTTTTAAAAAAAGAAAATTTTCTAAATACGGATGAATTCGAAAGTATCAAGAAAAATTTGTTGGAATTAATAAAATAAGCCTGTAAAAAAGTTTATATTAGAATTTCACCAATGAGAAATAATTGTAATATAAAAAATATTACTGAGGGCTACTATGAATAATCCTTTAACGGATAGAATAGGTGTATCAAAAGTAGAGAATATTTTTTCGCGTAAAGGATGGTTTTTTCGAGAACAACATGTCAAAGATTACGGAATAGATGGTCAAGTAGAAATCGTGGATTCAAATATCCCTACAGGAAATTTAATAGCAATTCAAATAAAAACAGGTCTGAGTTATTTTAAAGAAATTAAAAATGACAAAATTATATTTAGAATCAAGAATAGACATGCAAATTATTGGTTAAATCATAGTTTGCCTGTAATAATAATTCTTTATAATCCTGAAACAGATTTAGCATTATCTTACCCTGTTACTGACGAAACTGTTCTACGACTAGGCAAGACTTATAAAGTAGATATTCCAATTACCAACATTCTGGATGAAGAAGCCTTTTATGCATTGAGACAAATTTACAAACTCAACTTCAAATCAAATAGATTTAATAAATTACTTCTAGATCGAAATTTAATGGAAATACTGAAAAACGATAAAGACATTTTTCTAGAATTTTCTGATTGGAAAAATAAATCATTATCTCGAACATCAATTAAATTTATTTACGAACAGTCAAATTCTTTACTAGAAAAATCAAGTTTGCTGTATTATTATCCAAATAGTGAAACTATAGATATTGTTAAGAATCTAGTACCCTGGGCTGATTTAGAAATGGATTTCGAGAGCTATGAGGAGCAGAAAAGGGAACAATATGCCAATGAATGTTTTATATATGATAAGGAAGATGATTGTTGTTTTTTCCCTCTGTCATTTGAAGAATGGTATGAGGAGCCTGCTGATATCGTTCCGATTGATTCCGATCCAGAAAAAAGCTTTTATCGAGTAAAGTTGTCCTTGAATGATTTAGGTGCATCCTTTTTAACACTTATTAACTATTTAGAGTCTGATAATAAATTTGAAAAATATTCATTTACTTATAATGATATTAGAAATACTTAATATTGGTTTTAGTATTGCCGAATGGAGTAAGTATTACACCCGACATCGTGTCGGGACTTGTTCTAGTAACGCGTCAGTTAAGGCTTATTCGTATTACGCGAACCTAAAACACCGTCTAACTGCGAGTATCCACTGCGGTAACGGACTATATCGGAAGCTGTCCGTCACCTTGCTCCAAGCCGGCTTAGTTGTATTAGTCAAACTTTGTAGTATATTTGTCAGACTCACGCAAGTCCAGTGCCTTCGTTCCGGTCACAAAACTTGCAAGAGAATAATGCAAGTTCTGCGCCCTACACTCAGTCACGGGACTTGCTAGTAATAGTGTGGCTCGGAGACATGACTTTGAAACTCAAAAGGTGCTACCGCACTTTCGAGTTTCAAAGTCACGTCGGATACTCTTAACGTTATGCGCAATGCCTCGCTATATTTCATTTAGTTAATTCAACAGATTGTAGAAGAATGGAAAAAGAATGTTTTTATGGCTGGATTCGAAAAATAATGTGAAACGCAGATTTACGATTGTTTTAAATAAAATTGAAAGGAGTTCTGATTTTGGACTTTTTTGGTATTTTAAGAACTGCTTTGTATCTTTAAGTTTAAAAATTAAATAAAAATATAAGAATAAAAATATTAAATATAAGCTGGATAATAAGAATTATCCGAAACTTTATTGATATTTTAAGAATTACTATTAGAATCAAACAAGTTGCACTTTTGGTTTAAGTATGACTGAATAGAATTCTTCAATTGACTTTCTATTTCTAAGTTTGCCCGCATAGAATTATGAAACATTTTTTTGATTCTAAGCCTTCCTATTTATTTGTAGAAAGAAATTTTCAAGAATCGCATTAACTTAAAGTTTTTTTAGTTGAAGTTTTTTATCATAGGTAAACATATAGTAAACGCGTGGACGGAAATTACTTGCTAGATTTTATCGAGTTACGAGTTTAGTTCTTGTCAGATTTTATCGGAGTCGTACGAGGCAAAGCGCATAACTGCGAGTATCCACTGCGGTAACGGACTATATCGGAAGCTGTCCGTCACCTTGCTCCAAGCCGGCTTAGTTGTATTAGCCACACTTTGTAGTATTTTTGTTGAACTTACGCAAGTCCAGTGCCTTCGTTCCGGTCACAAAACTTGCAAGAGAATAATGCAAGTTTTGCGCCCTACACTCAGTCACGGGACTTGCTAGTAGTTGGTCGGCTTGGAGACATTGAAAAAATGACAAGAAAAATTCTTGGGGAATTTTCTTGCCATTTTTTCAACGTCGGATACTCTTTACGTTAGGTGACATTTTTTGCTTTGGCTTTTTGTATTACCGCCCCATTGGCTTTGCTGGTATAGGTGCCTTCGACATCCGTGTCTCAGGCAAAATCACATTGACAGAATTTAAAGAAAAAAATAAGGTTTTTGTATGTTTACTAAAGAAGAGTCAAGAAAAAAAATTCAAGAATTAACAGAAAGTTTTGAAGGAAAAATAGATTTTATTAAAACTTCCGGAGATTATAAAGAAGCACAAATTGAAGATGAATTTATTAAACCTCTTTTTAGATATTTAAACTGGAACATATCAAACGAAGGAATTCAAAATCCAAGTGAAAGAGAATTTATTGTTCAGGCAAAAGGAAGAAATGGGAAAGAGCCGGATTATCTTTTACAGTTAGACCAGAAACCTAAATTCTATGTGGAAGCAAAGCATACCAAGTATGATCTTCAAAAAAGAACAGACTATATTTGGCAAGCATACTCTTATTCATACTCAACACAATCTCTATCTGCTTCTAAGAAAGTAGACTTCGCGTTATTAACCGATTTCGAAGAATTTCGTTTCTTTGATTGTACGTTTCCAGTAAAAGATAATTCTATTTTAAATAACTACTGTGTGATTGATTGGACATATAAAGATTATATCACTAAATTCGATGAGCTCTGGGATTACTTCGAAAAAGAAAATGTTCGCAAGGATTCATTCGCAGGAGGAGCCACATCTCGACCTACGCTCTACTTAAACGAAAAAAAGATAAAGGCTAACCGTATTCCGCCAGACAAAGCATTCTTGAATGACTTGGACAATGAAGAGTCAGGATGGCGGATAACGCTTGCAAAAGATATAAAAAAATATCAACCTGAATTTAGTTCAGAATTTATTACTCAATCCGTTCAATTGATTTTAGATAGATTTATTTTTATCAAAGTTTTATCGGATAGAGAGATTGAAGAAGAAATTATAAAGCAAATCGTAAATAGAATTCAAAAAGAAGAAACTTCCGCGCATTCTGTATTCGAAGAATGCAAAGATATTTTTCATGACCTAGATAAGACTTACAATGGAAGTATATTTGCAGAGAGAGCAGAACTTGACAGCGTAAAAGTAGGCAATAAAACACTAGTTGGAATTCTAAAAGATTTTCTTCCTGAAAATTCTCGTTATAATTTCAAAGTCATTCCAGTTGAAATACTCGGAACGATTTACGAACAATTCTTAGGAAAAGTTGTAACGACTACAGACAAACGGGCGAAGATTGAATACAAACCCGAAGTCCGCAAAGCGGGTGGTGTGTATTATACGCCCGACTATATTGTAAACTACATCGTAGAAAAAACTGTCGGCGAAAAATTAAAAGAATGCAAGACCATCGACGACCTACTCGAAATCAAAATCTGTGACCCCGCTTGTGGTTCTGGTTCTTTTTTAATAGCGGCTTACGACGCCTTGATTCAATGGACAATCAGTTATTACAAAAATAAAAAATTAACCCGCGAAGAACAAAAGACAGTCTACACCGATTCCAATGGAGACATTCGCCTAACGTCCAAAATCAAACGCGATATTCTCCGCTCTTGCATCTATGGCGTTGATATTGACGCACAAGCTGTTGAAGTGACTAAGATGAGTTTGTCGCTGAAAGCACTTGAGAATACTACTCATTATGAAGTGCATCAGGAAGTCACTCTTTTTCATGTTTGTGTTCTGCCTCCGCTTGAGGGAAATATTATGTGCGGGAATAGTCTTGTGGAAACGGATTTTTATGAGGAAAGACTTCTGCTTTCTGATTATGAAGAAAAACAAATAAATGCTTTTAGTTGGAGTAACAGTTTTTCAGATATTTTTAAGAAAGGAAAATTTGATTGTATCATAGGCAATCCTCCGTATGGCGCAGCAATTAATGATAAAATCGAAAAGTATTTAATGGAAAAATTTTCTAAGACTTACGAGTATCAAGTAAATAGTTTTGTCCTCTTTATCGAGCAAGGATTTAATATTCTTAAAAATAATGGGAAGCTAGGATTAATTATTCCAGGTGTATTATTGACCCAACATTATTTTTCAAAAGTAAGGCATTTTCTTTTAAGTAATTTTCAGTTAAATTATATTGCACTGTGTAGATATAAAGTTTTCGAACAAGCTGAAACAGCCGAGACTATCTCCTTTGCATTTTCGAAGAATACTTCCCTAAATAATATAAACTATTTCATTGCAAATAACTATAACGAATTTGGAGACAATGAGTATATTACTGTTAGCCAGCAAAAATTTTTTGAGGCTAACAGATATGAAATGAACTTATTATCTTCTTCTAAGAAAGAAATTAATCTAAAAAAGAAACCTGTAATTTTACTAAGCGAGATTGCAATTCCTATCATGGGCATTAAACCTTATCAAGTTGGTAAAGGTTCTCCTAAACAAACAAGAAAGACGGTAGATGAGCGAATCTTTGATGCAAGCAAACAAAAAAATAAAACTTATAAGCAATACATCATTGGTAAAGATATTACGAGATATAAAATAGAACCGAAAGAGATTCGGTATATATCATATGGAGTTCATCTTGCAGAACCTCGTCAAACGGCACCGTTTGAGGATAATGAAAAAATTGTGATTAGGCAAACTGCTGATAAAATAATTGCCGCTCTTGATACTAACAAATATTATAACTTGAATAATGTTTATAATATTGCATTGAAAGATAAAGCCTACGATTTGAAATATTTATTAGGACTTCTAAATTCAAAACTTTTTATTTATCACTATAGGTCAATTGTTCCAGAAGAAGGAAGAGTCTTTGCAGAAATAAAAAAAGTTAATTTAGAAAAACTATATATTAGAAGTATTGACTTTAAGAAAAAAGAAGAAGAGATTTTATATAAGGATTTAGTAGCTAATGTAGATTTGCTTATAAACGAAAAGATGAAAGTTACGCAGACTACATCTGATTCTACTAGAATTGAACAAAAAATAACTCATCTCGATAACAAAATTGATTCTCTCGTATATCAACTCTATGACCTCACTCCAGAAGAAATTAACATTGTGGAAGGGGATAATGGATAATTCTTTCTTTTCTGATTATGCATATGACTTTTTAATCGGATTCTATTCTTACGAAAAGGAAATCGTAATTAGTCTACTTTCAATTTTTGGAGTTTTTGTTGGTTCGCTCATTACATTCATCGGTGGACTTATCACAAAGAAAAGTGAAACAAAATTTAAAGTAATTGAAAAGTTTATTGATAAGAAATTAGAAGCCTTTGAAAAATTAAATATTTTTATAAATGATTTAAGAACTGTTAACCAATACAATTTTACAGGTGAAAAAATATATAGGTACCCAATTGCCTTTCATTCCGTAGAAAATTTAACACAATTAAAATCGAAGCTTTTCGAAATTCTTAGTAATTCAATTTGGTATTCTTCAAAAGTTATAAGAGAATTAAATTTCTTACAAGATTACTTCGTAACTTTGCAAGTAAAAATTCAAGATGTCCCAAATGAAAAAATGAAAACGGTTGGAAGAATTTTATGGACTGACTTCATTGCCTTGTCATCTAAGCTTGATGAAATGAATAAAGAATTTTTTGTTGAAGAAATTGCAAATCTAAAATATAAACCTAGTAAAACATGGCATAAGTATAAACGACCCGAAACAGAAAAACGTTTGCAGTCTATGAAATTAATGCAATCAGACGAGCAGATTCAATTGTTGAAAGTTGGTGGATAATGCTGAAATTAAAATTGTTTAGTGGAAAGAAGAAAGAAAGGATAATAAGGAATAAACGTGATAAGAGATAAGCCAATAATTCGTACGTTTTTAGATATAAATTATCGAAGATTTTCTTGGTATTTTATCCCTTTAGTCACTCTCAATATCTTGTGCGAAATTTATTTGCCACAAGGAAAGATAAAATCAATATTAATGCCTTCATTTTCGATTTTTGTTTCTTTTTTTTGTGGGGCCATGTTATTATACTTAGACAAATACAAAGCCTTTCTCGATTTAAAAGAAGTCAATTATGAGATAGCAAAAACACTTATCGTTAACCTAGACGTTGACCCTGGAGATAACGTAATTTCCTTAATGGATAAATATTCAAATAAGTTTGATTTGAGATATAAAGTATTAGCCGCATTTGCCAAAAATGAAAAATTTATTTCTGATAAATTTTATTCTAATAATCCTACAGCATTCATTAATTATTTAAAAGAAGAGTTTTACAAATTACCAGATACTGAAAAAAATATTTCTTAGAAATAATAAGTAAAGCGGATAATCATAAATATCTTAGTAATCGTTTTAATCAAGAAGATATTTTGAAGGAATTAAAGGAGCAAGCTAGAGATGATAAAAAATTAATTCAAGATTTACAAAATTAATAAGCAGTGAAGAAGTAAGCCTTAGATTTGCTAATCTATTCAGTTCTTCGGAATTCGATAGAAATACGCCTTACATAATTTTAGGTAAATTTGCTAATAGAGAAGATACTAATAATTCTTTAAATATTTGGATTAAGAAACACAAATTCCTTCCTTTGAATGCATCGAGTTATGGTAACTTTCCTAATGAAATAGCAAAAGGTCAAACGTTAGTCTATATTTTCATTCCAGACAAATTCTATCGTAATGCAAAGGATGTATTTGTTAAAATAAAGGAATACTACGATGAATCGGGCTTAGATATTGAAAGAACTTTTCTAGCAATATCTTCTATCTTTTATGAATCAAATTTTATTCATGTTGGGACACGAATAAAACAGAATGAATCTTTATTTAGGGGACTCAGACAATTTTTATTTTTTAAAACTGGCAATGAAAATTTTGCAAAAAAAATTGATATTACAAGTGAATTGATAAATTATACTGACACGACTACCTTCAGAAATATACTTAAACGCTTACCGCTACCTTATTATCTTAAAGATATAAAATTAACACAAAAAGAAAAAAGCAATTTAGATGCAATGAGCGGAAAATTCTACGAAACAGTAAAGGATATTGAAGAGTTTACAAATTTAATAGAGAGTGATCGAATAAAAATCTTTGAAAGTATTCTAGATAAAAAAAAGTTAAAATATTCGGATGCAGATTTAAAAATATTAAACTGGAAAAGAAAAGACTATGATAAGAAGAAAAATATTTTCTTTTCAGAAAGATTTGCTCTAATTAGCGGGGCAATAGTCAAAAAATACAAAGCATACATGAAAAGAGTAAGTAATACTGATAGATAGAATAAATGTATACTATAAATTATATCAATATCAAAGGTCAAGAAACAGTCTTTACGGAAAGCGTCGAGCAGCTTCCCGTTTTAAACACAGATATGAAAGTAATATTTGAAAAAGATGTTTATTTAGTAAAGAGCATTGGCTATTATCCGGGTAAAAGTAAATATCGAATTGTAATCGAAAAACTTGGACTATAGAGATGTTTATGAAAAAAGTAAAAGCATAGTTCAGACATAAGGGCGGTAAAAAATTTTGAATATTGACGAAATTAGGAATTCAATCCAAAATGGAAATTATCGGGTAAGCGACCATGCCTTTGATGAAATGGATGAAGATAATTTAGACTTGGAAAATGTATTGCACTCAGTTGAGAATGGGGAAATTATTGAAGATTATCCGAAAAGTAGAATCGCTCCTTCTTGCTTGATTAGTGGAAACGATTATGAATCGAATCCTGTTCATAGTGTGTGGGGATATTTTAAAGAAAAATTATTTTCTGTTTTGATAACAGTATATAAACCAAATGAAACTGAGTGGATGGATGATAAAAAAACTAGGAGAAAATCATGAAAAAAAGACTATCAAAATGTATTCATTGTGGAATTGGAAAAACAAATGCGAAATTGGTAGAAAAGATTTTATCGTCTAATGACAATACTGCGCTAGTAAAAGTCAACGCGGAAGTTTGCGACCACTGTGGAGAAAGATACTATGAGCCGGAAACAATTCGATACTTTGAGAGAATTAAAAGGAATTGAAGAACAAAAGTAGTAAGCAATTAATTCCTGTCGGAATTGCATATAAAGTCGCCATTTAGAAAATTCAAATACTAACACTTTATTAGCTACTGATTAAAGGGAACACCACACAATGAGAGCAAAGGAAAAAGTATTAATTGGAGATGAATATGAATTATCCCCTGAAATTAGAGAAGGCATACAAAGCAGAGACCAAAATCAATTAGAGAAAAGAATTGATTCGGAATAAGTATTACAAGCAAACCTGAAATGTATAGAAACCAGCCTTCGACATCCGTGTCTCGGCTGGTTTGAAATATGGGGCGAACTTTTTAGTAGTAGAAGCAAAAAACGATCACCTAACTGCGAGTATCCACTGCGGTAACGCACTATGTTCGGATGCTGTGCGTCACCTTGCTCCAAGCCGGCATAGTCGTGTTAGTCAAACTTTGTAGTATTTTTGTTGAACTTACGCAAGTCCAGTGCCTTCGTTCCGGTCACAAAACTTGCAAGAGAATAATGCAAGTTTTGCGCCCTACACTCAGTCACGGGACTTGCTAGTTTTAGTTCGGCTTGGAGACATGACTTTGAAACTCAAAAGGTGCTACCGCACTTTCGAGTTTCAAAGTCACGTCGGATACTCTTAACGTTAGGCGGTATTTGCTGGCGTGGCGTGAGTTTCTTTGTGAGAATTTAACTACGCTATAAGTGCCGTAGTGTATTTTAAATACAAGGAGAAATTAAATGAATCAATTAGAAGACATGCTTATTTTAGCTGCGCGTGAAGGTAATCTTTCTATAGTTAAAGAGGCTATTCAAAGAGGAGTTGCTATTGAAGCTAGATCACCCAGTGGCGGTACGGCATTACGTCAAGCGGCTGTGCTTGGTCAAACTGAAGTAATTCGATTTTTATTGGATAAAGGTGCAAATGTAAATACCGAAGATTACGATGGTGATACGCCATTAATGGGATCAGTTGGAAAGGCTCATATAGGTGCAACGGAATTATTAATCTCACGAGGAGCTAATGTTAATAAAGCAGGAAAGAATGGATTAACCGCACTCTCTTATGCAAAGAAAAATGGGCATAGCAAGATAATAGAAATACTTACTAAGGCTGGGGCTAAATGACAAATGCTACTAACAATAAAACTAAGGAGAGAATATAAATGAAGGATGATTTGATTACACCCGAGAATCTCTCCAATGAATTTCTAAAATCTATTTTTGATGATGCTTATATGGATTCTAAAATAGAAAATGATGAAGTAAAGGTTAAAGAGGAAGTAATAGTAAGGATACAAATTGATAATGAAAAAGACAGAATGAGACTCCTCACGATTTATCGTTTTGATGACAATTCATCGGAAATGGAAAGACTTATCTGTTCAAATAATATTAATTCAAATTACATTTTAGTTTCTACGTCTGTCTATGAAGATATCTTAGTTTTTTATCACGACATAATTGTTTCAGGTGGAGTTCCTAAAAAAATATGGTAATTACATTGAAAAGATTTGCCTCGATTCCAAGTATTGCAGTAAGTAACTTCGGTTCAGACATTGTGCTTTAGCAATGTTTAAAACCAATTTGAATAAAAACAAAATGTTTAGAACAAAAATTAGTAAATTAGGAGAAAAGCTAAAGATCAAATTTTCCAATTGACTTTTCTTTTATAAATGGAAAACTATAATCATGAAATTTGCTGACCCTAAAAACGATGTAGCTTTCCGAAAAATCTTTGGAAATGAAGCTAAAAAAGTTATTCTTATCTCTTTTTTAAATTCTATATTGAATTTAGAAGGAGATAAGAAAATTATTCACTTAGATTTTCTTACAACATTTCAACTCCCAAGAATTACTGGACTCAAAACTTCCATTATTGATGTAAAGGTAAAAGACCAAATGGGAAATACTTACCTTGTAGAAATGCAATTAAGTGAAGTCACGGGATTTGACAAAAGAGTTCAATATTATGTTTCCAAGGAATACTCTTCTCAAATAGAAAAAGGAGATGATTATTCTAAACTTACACCGGTAGTTTTAGTAGGTATTTTGGAATTTGATTACTTTAAGGGTAATAACTATTTGACACGCCATTTACTTTTAAACGTAGAAACTTTGGAAAATGAATTAAAAGATATTAACTTTAATTTTATTGAGTTACCAAAATTCAAAAAAGAATTAAGTGAGTGTAAAACTCTTACTGACAAATGGATTTATTTTATTAAGAATGCAAAAAACTTAGAAGTAATACCACCTGACGTTAGTGATGAAGGATTAAAAGAAGCCTATACAGAATCGGATAAACATAATTGGACTAAAGATGAATTAGCTAGTTATGATTACTTCTTGATGAGAGAACAAGACGAAAGAGGCAAAGTTGAATTAGCCGAAAAAAGAGCTGAAGAGAAAAAAGGATTAGAAATAGCTAAAAATCTTAAATCAATTGGAGTAGATTTAAAATCTATTTCGAAAGCAACTGGTTTGAGTGTAGAAGAAATTGAAAAGTTATAAGTCTAATCTCAGTGTCACTGAAAGAAATTGAAATACTTTATTGTAATACACACGCCAGCAAACACCGCCTAACTGCGAGTATCCACTTCGAGAGTGGACTATATCGGAAGCTGTCCACTCTCTCGCTCCAAGCCGGCTTAGTTGTATTAGCCACACTTTGTTGTATTTTTGTTGAACTTACGCAAGTCCAGTGCCTTCGTTCCGGTCACAAAACTTGCAAGAGAATAATGCAAGTTTTGCGCCCTACACTCAGTCACGGGACTTGCTAGTAGTTGGTCGGCTTGGAGACATGACTTTGAAACTCAAAGGTGCTACCGCACTTTCGAGTTTCAAAGTCACGTCGGATACTCTTAACGTTAGGCGATATTTTTTAAATTTGGAGGAAAGACAATGTATCTTTCAACAGACAACTCAGATAAACTAGACAAAATAATAAAACGATTTGAAGTATCTTTACGATCCTTTGTTGCAGATTCTTTAATTCAATTCATAAAATCTTCAACTGACCTAGAAAGGGAATTAGATATTTTGAATTCAAATATTGCTTCTAGTTCAATAATACTTTCGAATGAAATTAAATCAAAGATTGAAAAGAAAAAAAAAGAATCGAAAAAAGTATACTCTGCGATAGAGTATTCGTATAATTCTTACATTAATAGGACTGTAGCATCAGGAGAAGTGCCTTATATATCGGATTTAATTGATTTCATTGTTTTCTTTATAAATACACGTTTTCAAAAATTTCTAGGCAAAAATTATTTTAAATCTCCCCAAGAGTTTTACTATTTAGCACAAAATTTTAAAAATATCAGAAACTATCTATCTCATCACGCTTCTAAGAATATTGATTTAAAAGAAGCAGAAGAAAGTATTAGATTTATAAGCATTTTAATGAATATAATAGAAGATAAGTATTTTTGGTATTCGAGTGTAATTGAACTATTAGAATTTATTGATGATTTTTCAAAATCAATTACTGGGAACCCCTTACGCATTCATAATCTTGATAATATTCCCTTTAAACATGGGAAAGTAATTTTTAGAGATAAAGAATTAAGAAAAATTAGTGATTCTTTATTAGGAAAACAAAATCAGTTGAGAACTTCTGATTCATTAGTAATTTTTGGATACGGAGGTGTTGGTAAGACGGCCTTAGTTATAGAATTTATCTATGACTTAATTAAGAGTATATTAGATAAATCATTTAAAATGGAAATTGATTTTATTCTCTTCTTTACTGGCAAGGAAGAAATGTTGAAAGTAAAGGAAACTACAGGCGAATATTATGTGGAAAAGTTAAAACCGCAGATCAAAAGTTTTGATGAATTATTGAAAGGTATCTTCCGCTATCTTAAGATTCAAAATATCTCGCAATTAGAGAAAGATAATAAAAAAGGAATAATAGTAGTAGATAATTTAGAAACATTACCAGACTCAGAAAAAGATAAAATAATTGAGTTTATTCGGTATGGAGTGCCAAGAAATATTAAATTTATTGTGACCTCTAGAGAAGAAGAAAACTGTGAAGAAAGATTACATTTGCAAGAATTCAAAGAGGTTAACAATGGAGTTAAATTTATTGATGAATACATTGCTCAAAATGATTTGTCATTATCACTAAATGATAACGAAAAAAATAATTTAATTAAAGCATCTCGAGGTAATACATTGATTATAGTGTTATCAGTGACTAGATTGAATTTTGGTGTATCCAGCTTCACAGAGATCATAGGTGATTTAAATTCTAGTACCCAGAATATGGAGCAACTTGTTACCTTTATGTATGCAAATACTTTTGAAAGAACAATTAAATATTTGGAAAGTCAAGGTAAACCTGTTTCCAAAATATTAAAAGTTCTATCCTTGTACGATGAAGAAATGAATATACATGCCATTACGACAATTACAGACGTTCAATATTCGCATGCTGAAGAAATTTGTAATATATTAGCAACAAGATTAATTGTAAATAAGAGATATGAAAATTTTTCTTTAAATGAGTTTGCTCAAAAATTTGTTTTTGTTTCACAAGATAATGATATCGAATCAGATACTTATAAAGTTAAAATTTCAGAATATAAAAATGCTATAAGAAAAAAGATGGAATTAATCGCAAAGAAGAAAGAAAACCCAACATTGTTGAGTATTTTTGACGATTGGGCACCTACCACTGATACAGATTCATTGTGTATCGCAGAAGCGTTTAGTATGTATGACGGACAGGTTGCAGAACTAAGAAAGTTAAAAGGAAATAAAAATCAATTTAAAGAAGCACTAGATAGATTATCAAATGACTTTACTAAAATCGAAGCGATGACAAATCATCCCTATATTAAATATCAGAAAGCGAGGCTTTTCAGAGAGGTCACTGAGAACTTGGAAAATGAAAGTGATTATAATCAATTAATTGCAGAGTCATATTCTCATTGCGTTCATTCAGTAAATTTCTTTTATCAAAACATTAAAATCACCAAATCGTTTGCGTCCGTATTATGGATTTATGGGAAATTTGTTAAAAAAGGATTAAATGATTTGAATAAATCTATTCAATTATTTGAAGAGTCAAGAAATATATTTTTAAAACTGAATTCTAGCAAAGACAAATCTATCCCATTTGACGATGTTTATTATAAATTATTATCAGAGTTGGGTGATACATATCTAACTATTTACGAAAAAGAGAAAAATGATAAAAAGTTAAAACAGAAAATCTTATATATAATTACTGATTTAGAAATTCTGAAATCAAGAAGTGTCGGAGCATCGTTTGATTTTAATAAGTATATAATTAATTATAAGAATAGAATAAGATGAAAGTCTCAGGTTGCTAATATTAAAAAACATCGCCTAACTGCGAGTATCCACTACGGAGGTGAACTATGTTCGGAAGCTGTTCACCTCCTTGCTCCAAGCCGGCTTAGTTGTATTAGCCACACTTTGTAGTATTTTTGTTGAACTCACGCAAGTCCAGTGCCTTCGTTCCGGTCACAAAACTTGCAAGAGAATAATGCAAGTTTTGCGCCCTACACTCAGTCACGGGACTTGCTAGTAGTTGGTCGGCTTGGAGACATGACTTTTAAACTCAAAAGGTGCTACCGCACTTTCGAGTTTAAAAGTCACGTCAGATACGCTTAACGTTATGCGGAATGACTCGGCTCTACTTTCTTTGCTTCATCGAAACAGATTGAAAGGGAAAGGAATTAAGAGGCTGGTTTAAAATTTAACGCTGAACGGGTGGATTTGGAATCGTTTTAAGTAGAAACTGGACAGCAAGTGTGTTTTTGATTTATTAGTTTTAAGTTAAGACAGATTGGTTTTCTTAAATAGAATACAATTACTGGAAGGCTAAGAAGATATGTTGAGTTAGTATTTGTTTTCCGTATTCAAACAAAGAATAGATAAACCCTGAGACTTGGTAGGTATAAAAAAGGTTAAGCCTCTACTGTGATTAGAAATAAAAAACCGATGTAAATACTTTTCTTTGTTTTTGTAATAAAAAACTTTAATTGCGAAACTTGTTTTCGGGGTAATTAAGATTATCCCGTTCTAAAAATTCCTTATGACCGTTTTCATAAGTTGGCTTTATTGTTTCTTTGTCATGCAGAAACTACGTAGAATAATATTTCAAGAATCGTTTTAACATAAAGGATTTTTAGTTGAAATTAATCGTCCTATTTGCATTCATAGGAATCGCACAGAAAATATTGGTGTTTTTAATTCGTATGTATGAAGAATTAAGAATAGTATTTGTCTGACTTAATCGTAGAAGTTCGAGTCAAACCGCATAACTGAGCGTGAGCCACTGCGAGAGTGAACAATGTTCGGATGCTGTTCACTCTCTTGCTCCGAGCCTGGCGATATTGTGATTGTTGGACTTTTCTGTTTTAATTGGGATAACGCATATTACGCGCCACGAGAAGATGTGGCACGCAATATGCACCGTATACACTTGGCTCGGAGTCATGCTAGGAAGCACGACGGCTACGCTTATACGTTATGCGAAATGACTCGGCTATATTTCATTTGTTCAATCAAAACAGATTGAAAGGCAAGGAATTTTGAGGCTGGTTTAAAATTAAATGATGAACGGGCGAACGAGAGCAGATTTAGAATTGTTTTAAGTATCACTGGTCAGCAAATGTGGTTTGACTTTTTCGTTTTAAATTAAGTCTGATTTGTATTCTAAAATACAAGGAGATTCATTCAATAGTTAAGAAGTTAAGCTGAATTAGTTTTTGCTTTTCGTATTGAAACAAAAAATAGATAAACCCTGAGACTTGGTTCTTCTAAAAAAGGTTTTGACTTCTTTGTGATTAGGTTTAAAAAATCGAAGTAGGAAAACAGTTTATTGTTTCATAAAATAAAAAAATCACTTTGCCAGACTTCTTTTCGGGGTAAATAAGGGTTATCCCGTTCTAAGTAATTATTTTATCGTGTTCATAATTTGGCTTTCTTGTTTCTCTGTTTTACAAAACTTTTGTTGGAAAATATTTTAAGAATCGTAATTGCATAAATTATTTTTAGTTGATATTATTTGTCCTATTTGCATTCATAGGAATCGCACGGGATAAAAGGGTGTGTTGCATTCGAATTTTGAAGAATTAAGTCTACTATTTGTCTGACTTTAATCGTATAATTCGAGTCATCCCGCATAACTTAGCATTGCCACTGCGAGAGAGTGAACTAGGTTCGGATGCTGTTCACTCTCTTGCTCCGAGCCTGGCGATATTGTTGTTGTCGGACTTTTTTGTTTTAAGAAGGATAACGCATATTACGCGCCACTTACTGATGTGTCACGCAATATGCACAGTATACTTTTGGCTCGGAGTCATGCTAGGAAGCACGACGGCAACGCTGATACGTTATGCGAAATGACTCGGCTATATTTCATTTGTTCAATCAAAACAGATTGAAAGGTAAGGGATTATGAGGCTGGTTTAAAATTAAATGATGAACGGGTGGACGAGAGTGGATTTAGAATTGTTTTAAGTATCACTGGTCAGCTAATGTGGTTTGACTTTTTCGTTTTAAATTAAGGCTGATTTGTATTCTAAAATACAAGGAGATTCATTCAATAGTTAAGAAGTTAAGCTGAATTAGTTTTTGCTTTTCGTATTGAAACAAAAATAGATAAACCCTGAGACTTGGTTCTTCTAAAAAAGGTTTTGACTTCTTTGTGATTAGGTTTAAAAATCGAAGTAGGAAAACAGTTTATTGTTTCTTAAAATAAAAAAATCACTTTGCCAGACTTCTTTTCGGGGTAAATAAGGGTTATCCCGTTCTAAGTAATTAATTTATCGTGTTCATAATTTGGCTTTCTTGTTTCTTTGTTTTACAAAACTTTTGTTGGA
Source organism: Leptospiraceae bacterium (assembly GCA_016708435.1). NCBI lineage: Bacteria > Pseudomonadati > Spirochaetota > Leptospiria > Leptospirales > Leptospiraceae > Leptospiraceae bacterium. Next base: position 19,552 of record JADJFV010000019.1, read on the forward strand.
AAATATTTTAAGAATCGTAATTGCATAAATTATTTTTAGTTGATATTATTTGTCCTATTTGCATTCATAGGAATCGCACGGGATAAAAGGGTGTGTTGCATTCGAATTTTTGAAGAATTAAGTCTACTATTTGTCTGACTTTAATCGTATAATTCGAGTCATCCCGCATAACTTAGCATTGCCACTGCGAGAGTGAACTAGGTTCGGATGCTGTTCACTCTCTTGCTCCGAGCCTGGCGATATTGTTGTTGTCGGACTTTTTTGTTTTAAGAAGGATAACGCATATTACGCGCCACTTACTGATGTGTCACGCAATATGCACAGTATACTTTTGGCTCGGAGTCATGCTAGGAAGCACGACGGCAACGCTGATACGTTAGACGGCATTTGCAGCAAATTTCAAGGTTTGCACAATGCCAAAGAAAATAAAATAAGAGAGGAAATTATGAAATTGAAATGGATTCCAGTAATATTATTTGTATGTATCTCATGTAGTTCAGTCACTCAATATTCGTTTAACAATTTGAAAGCAGTAAAACCAGATCCCAGTCAGGAGCTTCAAATACTTGTCGGAAATGGTTCTGAAATTGGTAATGGAATAAACAATTTTTTTTATAAGAATGGAAAGGAAAATCCAATTACCCGTGGTGATCTTGATTCAAGAGGAATGGCAGTAGCTTTAAAAAATGAAACAATTATTTCCAATTCATCACCATTGCTAACCTACCTTTCATATTTCACACTTTGTTTATTACCTTGTGAGTATACGACAGTTTATGATCTAGATGTTGATTACATAAACTATACTACTAAAAGAGAGCCGAAACCAGGAAGTTTTGAATCAATAATCAAAATTAAAAATGAAAAAGTTTTCCTCTCAGAGAAAATAAGATATTCGGTTTATTATCGAGGATTTTTTACAGAAGGATTGGACGAATCAAATAAAAAAGGAATAATACGCGGCTCAGGTATTAGCTATTCAAAAGATAGCAGTCCACTTTTACTTCATTTAGAGAATAACTATAAGACTGTAGTTGATAAAATAAATGAAGAGCGTAAAGAAGTTTTTGAGAAAGAGAAAGTAAATTTTGCAGCCATTGATAAAAAAAACTGTAAAGCATTGTATGAATTGCCTGTAAGCGAGGATAATGAAGAACTTAAATCTATTAAAAATAAAACATCGGTAGAATGCGTTGATGCCAAACTTATAAAAATATTATCTCAAAAATATCCTTTTGCGAAATCGCACTTGAGAAAAAAAGTTTTCTTTATTGCAAAAAAATTTAGAAATATCTTTCTATGATCTTTGGAATACGGTTATACTCGGAAAGAATTCAAAAACAGGATTTAAAATTAGCCAAGAGGATTTTAATCTAACACAACAAGGAAAAGACAAGTTGCGGCTAAAGGTAAAAACTCTAGATGGATCAACCATTGTATTTATATTTCAACCGAATGATAAAAATATAATTGTTACGAATATCGAAACAAAAGAACAGGTTGGTAATTGGGAGGAGACATTAGAACCAGTTCTAAAAAAATTTGCTGAATGGCCTGCTCCAGAAAATTGGGATTGGGAATATTTGAATTTAAAATAAATACGCTTTAAGGCGGGACTATGAATAATTTTATAAGGAGAATAATATGAGTACAGATGATATAGGAAAAAAAATAACTCTTTTTCTGAGAGAAGGATTTTCAAGAGGAATTAAAGGCGTAAACATTGACCAATGGAGCGGAAAATGCGTGGCTGCCCCTAGAGAGAAAATAGGAGCAGTAATAGCAGATTATCTAGAATTAAAGAATGCATGCTTATATTTTTTATTACATTTTTCAGATGAAGAGTTGGAAGTGTACATAGGAGAAGCTGATGGATTTAATGAACGAATTGTTGTTCATAATAATTCTGAGAATAAAGATTGGTATGATACCTTCGTTGTTTTTTATAGTTCAGATACTTCCTTAACAAAAGCTCATATCCAATACTTAGAAAGTATTTGTGTAAGCGAAGCAAATAAAGCTCTAAAATCAAAAATTAAGAATCGCAACAGCCCTCAATTACCATCAATACCAGAAGAAGACATTCCGGGTCTTTTAGTATTTTTTCGAAATATCAAAATCATCCTCCCACTGTTGGGGTATGAAATATTTACTGAAGATTTAATTCTTTCTTCTAAAGCAGATAAAAAATAAATTACACTGGTCAAAGGTTTAATGCAAGTGCTATCTTGTTGGAAGATGGCTCTATTAAAGTATTAAAAGATTCGAAAATTTCAGATAATAATACTAATAACTTTGTGCAATCAAGCTATTCTAAATTGAGGAAAAAATTAATTGATGAGCATATTATATCCGAAAGTAATATTTTTTTACAAGACTATATTTTTAATAGTAAAAGTGCCGCCGCTAGTGTAGTATCAGGGAATCAGGTTAATGGTAATTTGGTGTGGAAATAGTATAATATACAAACAGGTATAGCTCTTTAGTGCAGTTCTGCAAACGCCGTCTAACTGCGAGTATCCGCTAAGAGAGTGAACTATGTTTGGAAGCTGTTCACTCTCTTGCTCCGAGCCGGCTGATTGTTTAAGTGAAAATTTTTAGTTTATTTGGAAAGCTAATGCAAGTCCAGTGCCTTCACTACTGTCACGAAACTTGCAGAAAAGAGCAAGTTTGCGCGCCATCCGTTCAGTCACAGGACTTGCTAGTCATACGGGTGGCTCGGAGACATGACTTTGAAACTCAAAAGGTGCTACCGCACTTTCGAGTTTCAAAGTCACGTCGGATACTCTTAACGTTATGCGAAATGACTCGGCTATATTTCATTTGTTCAATCAAAACAGATTGAAAGGTAAGGAATTTTGATGCTGGTTTAAAATTAAATGATGAACGGGCGAACGAGAGCCGATTTAGAATTGTTTTAAGTATCACTGGTCAGCAAGTGTGTTTTGACTTTTTCGTTTTAAATTAAGGCTGATTTGTTTTCATAAATAGAATTAGATTCATTCGATAGTTAAGAAGTTAAGCTGAATTAGTTTTTGCTTTTCGTATTGAAACAAAAATAGATAAATCCTGAGACTTGGTTCTTCTAAAAAAGGTTTTGACTTCTTTGTGCTTAGGTTCAAATATCGAAGTAGGAAAACTGTCTATCGTTTCTTAAAATAAAGTATTCACCTTGCCAGACTTATTATCGGGGTAAATAAGGGTTATCCGTTCTAAGTAATATTTTATCGTGTTCATAATTTGGCTTTCTTGTTTCTTTGTTGTCCAAAACTTTTGTTGGAAAATATTTTAAGAATTGTAATTGCATCAATTATTTTAGTTGATATTATTTGTCCTATTTGCATTCATAGGAATCGCACGGGATAATAGCGTGTGTTGGATTCGAACGGTTGAAGATTTAAAGTCTAGTATTTGTCTGACTTTATTCGTATAATTCGAGTCATCCCGCATAACTGAGCATTGCCACTGCGAGAGTGAACTAGGTTCGGATGCTGTTCACTCTCTTGCTCCGAGCCTGGCGATATTGTTGTTGTAGGACTTTTTTGTTCTAAGAAGGATAACGCATATTACGCGCCACTTACTGATGTGTCACGCAATATGCACAGTATACTGTTGGCTCGGAGTCATGCTAGGAAGCACGACGGCAACGCTTAACGTTATGCGAAATGACTCGGCTATATTTCATTTGTTCAATCAAAACAGATTGAAAGGTATGGAATTTTGATGCTGGTTTAAAATTAAATGATGAACGGGCGAACGAGAGCATATTTAGAATTGTTTTAAGTATCACTGGTCAGCAAATGTGGTTTGATTTTTCCGTTTTAAATTAAGGCTGATTTGTTTTCTTAAATAGAATTAGATTCATTCGATAGTTAAGAAGTTAAGCTGAGTTAGTATTTGCTTTTCGTATTGAAACAAAAATAGATAAACCCTGAGACTTGGTTCTTCTAAAAAAGGTTTTGACTTCTTTGTGATTAGGTTTAAAAATCGAAGTAAGAAAACAGTCTATTGTTTCTTAAAATAAAATATTCACTTTGCCAGACTCATTATCGGGGTAAATAAGGGTTATCCCGTTCTAAGTAATATTTTTATCGTGTTCATAATTTGGCTTTCTTGTTTCTTTGTTGTCCAAAACTTGTGTAGGAAAATATTTTAAGAATCGTAATTGCATCAATTATTTTTAGTTGATATTATTTGTCCTATTTGCATTCATAGGAATCGCACGGGATAAAAGTGTGTGTTGCATTTGAATGTTTGAAGAATTAAGTCTACTATTTGTCTGAATTCATTCATATAATTCGAGTCATCCCGCATAACTTAGCATTGCCACTGCGAGAGTGAACTAGGTTCGGATGCTGTTCACTCTCTTGCTCCGAGCCTGGCAATATTGTTGTTGTCGGACTTTTTTGTTCTAAGAAGGATAACGCATATTACGCGCCACTTACTGATGTGTCACGCAATATGCACAGTATACTGTTGGCTCGGAGTCATGCTAGGAAGCACGACGGCAACGCTTAACGTTATGCGAAATGACTCGGCTATATTTTATTTGTTCAATCAAAACAGATTGAAAGGTAAGGGATTTTGAAGCTGGTTTAAAATTAAATGATGAACGGGCGAACGAGAGCATATTTAGAATTGTTTTAAGTATCACTGGTCAGCAAGTGTGTTTTGACTTTTTCGTTTTAAATTAAGGCTGACTTGTTTTCTTAAATAGAATTAGATTCATTCGATAGTTAAGAAGTTAAGCTGAGTTAGTATTTGCTTTTCGTATTGAAACAAAAATAGATAAACCCTGAGACTTGGTTCTTCTAAAAAAGGTTTTGACTTCTTTGTTATTAGGTTTAAAAATCGAAGTAGGAAAATTGTTTATTGTTTCATAAAATAAAATATTCACTTTGCCAGACTTGTTTTCGGGGTAAATAAGGGTTATCCCGTTCTAAGTAATTTTTTTATCGTGTTCATAATTTGGCTTTCTTGTTTCTTTGTTGTCCAAAACTTGTGTAGGAAAATATTTTAAGAATCGTAATTGCATAAATTATTTTTAGTTGATATTATTTGTCCTATTTGCATTCATAGGAATCGCACGGGATAAAAGTGTGTGTTGCATTCGAATGGTTGAAGAATTAAGTCTACTATTTGTCTGACTTTATTCGTATAATTCGAGTCATCCCGCATAACTTAGCATTGCCACTGCGAGAGTGAACTAGGTTCGGATGCTGTTCACTCTCTTGCTCCGAGCCTGGCAATATTGTTGTTGTCGGACTTTTTGTTTTAAGAAGGATAACGCATATTACGCGCCACTTACTGATGTGTCACGCAATATGCACAGTATACTTCTGGCTCGGAGTCATGCTAGGAAGCACGACGGCAACGCTTAACGTTAGGCGAAATGACTCGGCTATATTTCATTTGTTCAATCAAAACAGATTAAAAGGCAAGGAATTTTGAAGCTGGTTTAAAATTAAATGATGAACGGGCGAACGAGAGCATATTTTAAATTGTTTTACATATCACGGGTCAGCAAGTGTGTTTTGACTTTTTCGTTTTAAATTAAGGTTGATTTGTTTTCTTAAATAGAATTAGATTCATTC
>JADJFV010000020.1 GCA_016708435.1 Leptospiraceae bacterium
CTAACTTCCCATTACTCTCATTTTCCTTTGCGATATATTGGAACCGGGCTGCTGCAAACCGGCTGAAAGGCGTCAGGTTCATCCCTGTCTTTACTTTAGGACTTGCGGGTTCCTTTACTATCATAGTCAGTGAGGCCGAGCCTGTCCAACTCAATTCTGAATTGCTAGCCTCATCCTGCATCTTGGAACTGGAACCCGGAGTAACGATAACGCATACAGGATTACCCGTCCTTTGAAATGAGACTTCATAATTCCCATTCGAGTCCGTCAAACCGGAACCCACAGAAGAGGTAGTATTGCACGATCCATCCTTATTGATCGGGTAGACGTTAACAACACCCCCCTTAATCACACCCTTCATGGCTTTCCCGGATATCGTTGCCATATTTAATTTACGGCGGTATTGGTGTGAATGGAAAATGCAGTACATTGCTCGGAAAACGAAACGGACATTCATTGGAAAAGAAAAGGTAGGAAGATTTTGAAATAGTATTGACCTCCTTATTTAAATTTTGCATTTGTTTAGGCGATAAAATCACTGTAAGTTAAATATTTTCGCATGGTGTAAAAGTCTATCAAGTAAAAGCTGCGGTCATTGTCGTGTCCATGGGTTACTTGATTTTCGAATGACTTGTTTGAGGTGAGTATAGAAGTTTTTCATAGACTTCTGAGATGGGATTAAAGAAGAGATTTGCTTCTTTTTTTATCAATGGGGGTGTATCAGGACTTATCAATGATAAGATTTGCTTTCATAATTTTTTTAATTCTATGTTCTGCTTGCTTTTGAATGGAAGAAACTTTGAATAGGTGCATAAGACTCGTTACCCGCTCCAAAGCAGACATTGTTATCCTTTGTTACAGGCAACAGATCCAAATGCGATACCGATGTAAGTTTTTCCAATTCCAGGAGGGCCGATATAAAGAATATTTTGTTTTCTCAAGCCATCCACAATCTAAAAGATTGTTAATCACTATCTTAAGAAATTCCTTTTATTCGATTGAATTCAAAAGTTTCAAATTGTTTTCTCAATCGGAAAGTGAGCTGCTGTAAATTTCGACGCAGTCTTTTTTTTGTTCTGTCTTTACTTCCGACTCCAAAAGCGATAGCCCAGAAATGTAAGGAAGGAACTTTTTTTAGATTCTGCTTCTTGAATAATTTATCCAAGTTTTCTCTCATTCCATTTAATCCTAAAGCAGTTGTGATTTCATTAACTTCTTTATTTATTTTCATGCCCCTCTCCTAGAATGTGAGGGTATATTCTTGTATTCTCTCAAACTTACATCTATCTTTGCGTTTATTTTCAAATGACTTAACTTCTTTTTGTTCCTACCTGATCTGCTTTATCTTCATTGAAAAATAATTGTAGGAGTCAAATAGATTCTTAAAGGAAAAGTTTTGTTTTCATTGCAAAGAGCAAGGCTTGCAATAATAAATTTTCATTCGTATCCTTATTGAAATATTTCTTTGCCAATATGCATTGATCTCGCGTATAACGTGGAAACGTTCTGAAATTCATAAGCACAAATTCTTTCCATAAAGGTAATGCAAACAGTCTGGGAATATCCTCTTTTAAATCAGAGCTTTTACTCTTTCTCTCTAAAATGTTCTCTTTTAATGACTTTCCCTGTAAATACTGGTTTATTTCGTGTTCGGTAATAATACGTTGTCAAGTGGTAGATGCTTGAAGAATATCTAGAATTACCGCTACTTCTACTTTCTGATTCCGGTAGTAGGAACTGAATACAAGAATTTTGATAAGAAATAAAACTCTGCTGACTTACAATTCTTTCATCCTTAACAATCAATTAATCTTAAAAATAGAATTTCCGGTGGATGTCAAAACTTTCTTTCTTCAGTAATGACATCGGCTGAATTAAGCCCGTTGCTGCGGAGATACTTCCATTTGCTCTTCGGTCTAACCATAATAATCCGCTCTTACATAATTCTTCTATCTCCGAATAATCTCGAATATCCAGAAAATTGTGCTTCACTTAGCCAACTAAATTCTCGACCTTCCCTTTTGATTCTGGATCTGCTTTCCGACATACATACATCTTCAAATTCATTTCTTCTGAAATGAGAAAAATTCTTTATATAGAATGTCTCCATGATTTTCAGATGCAACTAACGCAGCATCTTGATCGATTACTAACTCTTCTGGTTGACCTCCAAAGTATTCAAAACAATTAATTAGATGATCGATTATATCTTTTCCACGAAATGGTCTGTCTTGAAATGAAACATATTTATACCTACTTGCGGATAATAGTGTGGCAAATATATATACTTTTAAACCTGATTTAAATTTGTATTGACCAAAATCCATCTGTATCTGTTTTCCAAACGGTAAAGGTGCAACTTTTCCATACATCCTTATTGTCTCGGAAATTTTTAATTCGCCATTCTGAATTAATGAATTGATGTAATTTCCGTAACGTTCGATCGGTAAATGCCAATTTACCAACAATCTCTTCAGGTAATCGTATACCAGTCATGTTGAGGCGCTTAAATCCGTTATTGCGGTATATCTCTATTATCTTCTCTTTATATTCACTCCGAATTCGCTTCCGACTTCTAGATTCCATTTCATAGGCAATATATTCCTCTGGGCTCATCTGGACGTAATTCGAGACCGTCTTTCGATTTATTCCCAATTCTGGGGCAATTGCCTCCATTGAAAATCCCCTGCATTCGTGATTCTGAATCTTACTAAACATCTGTATTTAACCATTTCATTCTAATTACTTCTAGAAATAATTTGGTCTATCTACCATTCTGCCTCCAAAAACATGTCCGTTTCTGTTTTCCGACCTATGTCCGTTTCTACTTTCCATTCACAATTGGCAATACTGGCCTTATTCACCAGATTGACATAGCGATTTAGAAGAGCCAGACTTTCCCTCATGTTTTCCTTGACCCGACTGCAATTGACCAACATAAAAAGAAACAAGATGAGAATTGTTTTCATTATAATTCTCCTATTTTTAACAATAGTATTTCTTTCTAGAAATTTATTTTCGTCACGAGGATCAATAAAAAAAAATATACCAAATGACAAAAGTAATTTCCCACAAGAATTCTATAGAACTCACATTTGGTATACACCACAAACGAACGCGGAGAGCACTAGGAAGTGTTTAGACCGAACGCATTTTTTCGAATCAGAAAAGTGGACTTTCGTCTCTTTCATAAAAAGGTGTTATGAACTAAGCGGGGTAAAATCTTACTTGCAGATAATAGAATTATGCCACCAAACATATGTCATGCAAGTGAGAAAAATTTTTTATTCCCTATGCAGAGGATGTAGAAGAAATTGAAACAGAGCTTTCTATGGATTATCTACATGGGCTAAATCGTTTAGTCACAAAGATTCCCGAAAGGTTTACTAGTTTGAAATTTAAAAAAATATATTTTAAATTAAGCAAATCGAAAGATAGCGGTTAAGGTATATAGACTTTCCGTGTTCCGCTGGAAAGTCTGGCAATGATATATTCACCGCCTAAATTTGTGTAAAATACAGATTTACATTTTGACCTATAATGAAACGATAGTCGACAGGTCTAGATTCTCAAATGCAATTGCGATCCCTTTCTTATATTTTATCGATAGATTTTGGCATCCTATTGTTGAATGCCTTACTGTTTTTTGCTATATCACCTATTTTATCGACTGAAAATATTCAAACAGAAATACCGATTGTATTCCAAAATGAATCAGATTTACTTTCAGTAGGTTCCAAAACTTTTTTTTTAGAAGATCAATCTGGAATATTAACAATCGAAGATATTTTAAAACCGGAAAATCAGAATAAATTTCAGTTAAATGAGGAAAAAATATTTGTTCGTAAACCAACCGATAGTTCCTTTTGGATACAATTAAATATTAAAAACAATACAGAAAAGGATATCTGGATTGAATTAGGTAGCACATATTTATGGTATATAGATTATTACACCGAAGAAAACGGCAAATACAAATTAACCACAGAGACAGGCTCTCTTCGTTCGGAAGAGAACAAAGCTTATCCGAGTAATTTATTTCTATTGCCCCTAGGTAATGATACAAAAGAGCAGACAGTATATATTCGTTTTCACACTTTAAGACCTATTGAAATTCCAATACAAATTGGGACTTTAGCCTTACTTCTAAAATCCAAAAACAAAACAGATTATTTCATTGCAGGATTTGTAGGCTTAATGCTTGCCATGCTTATTTATAATTTCTTTTTACTTTTAGCAACGAGAGATACTTTTTATTTTTGGTATATTTGTTATGGAATATCTTCGTTATCCGCAACTCTCTTCGTAAACAATCATCCGGAAATATTTTCCATTTTTGGAAAAACAATTTTAAATACTATCCATAGACATCCTTTTATAATGATTAACACTCCATTTGTGTTTATTGGCATATTTACAATTAACTTTTTAAAATTAAAAAATTATAAAGCTTTATATTATATCTTCTTAGTTACCATTCTTTTTTATTTGTTCGTTTTTCCAGTGATTGATTTTTTTGAAATTATCTCCCATAATTTCTTAGTACGCATCTGTCAGCCAACAACGGTTTTGTGTATGCTCATGCTACTCGCAACCAGTTTATATATCTGGTTAATAAAAAAAGATAAGAATGCTCGTTTCTATTTCAATGGGTGGTTTTGGGTTACAATTGGAATCCTGTGTTATTTTTTCACAGTCAATGGATTTATAGAATACAATTTCATTACACGCAGTTCTACTCTCTTCGGTGTTGGAATTGAATCTTTAATGTTCTCCCTCGCACTCGCAGACAGAATTAATAGTATGCGCCTGATGCAAGAAAATATTCAGTCAGAAAATATTCAACTTATTTCAAATCAAAACCAAATTCTAGAAAGCGCAGTAAAGAAGCGGACATTCGAACTTAGCCGCACTACAGAATTACTTGAAATATCAAACGAGGTAGCCCAGATTGGAACTTGGGAAATTGATTTAGTAAATGATATTGGATATTGGTCAAAAATCACAAGAGAAATTCATGAAGTGGATTACGAGCGTCAGCCGGACTTAGAAGAAAGCCTTTTATTTTACAAAGAAGGAGAAAGTCGAAATAAAATCATTCAAGCAGTAAAGCAAATAATGACCGACGGAACTCCCTTTAATTTAGATTTACAAATTATAACAGGCAGAGGAAATGAAAAATGGGTCAATGCGATTGGTCACGCAGAAAAGGAAAATGGTAAATGCATTCGTATCTTTGGAACCTTTCAAGATATTTCCAAACAAAAACAAATCGAAGAAGAACTAGCCAACGCAAACTCTTTTCATATCAGCATCCTTGATTCCCTTTCAGAGCATATAGCAGTTATAGATTCCAGTGGTATAATTATAGCGGTTAACGCAGCCTGGAAAAAATTTGCATCCGAAAATGGAAGTGGTGAAAAAGATTTTATAGCAACTAACTATTTAAATATTTGCAAAAATGCCTCTTATTATCCGAACGGAGAAGAAGCGGGAGATGTAACAAAGGGAATCCTCGCAGTATTAAAAGGAGAAATTCCAGAGTTTACTATTGAATATCCGTGCCACTCCCCTACAAAGTATCGCTGGTTTTTAATGTACGCATGTCCCATAGACTTTCCACAAAAAGGTGCAGTGATTTCTCATTTTAATATAACGGATAGAAAGTTAACAGAAATTGCTTTGCAATCCAAGGAAGATCTTTTAAAGACAATCAGTGATAATTTACCCGATGGCGCTTTATATCAATTAAAGCATTCTAAAGATGGATCATTTCATTTTCCTTATATAAGTGCCGGTATAGAGCGATTACTTGGTGTTAGCCCTAAAGACGTATTAGATGATGCAAAGAATCTATTTAGCCTTACTCATCGAGAAGATTTAGAACGTATATTTATTGCCCAAAGAGAATCAGAAAAGTATCTAACTCCGTTTGAGCAAATTCATAGACAATATACAGCAACAAGAGAATTAAAATGGCTATTATTGCGCTCAATGCCTAGAAGAATGGAAGATGGATCGACAGTCTGGGATGGAGTAGTCTTTGACATCACAGAGATAAAGAAAACGAGAGAAGAATTAAAAATTGCAAAAGAACAGGCAGAAGCGGCTAATCGTGCTAAGTCGGAATTTCTAGCAAATATGAGTCACGAGATTAGAACTCCCCTGAACGGAATCATTGGATTTACAGAGCTATTGATTAAATCAAAATTAGATGAAAGCCAGGCACTGTATATGAATACAGTGAGCAAATCAGCTTTTCTACTTTTAGATCTTATCAATGATATACTGGATTTTTCAAAAATTGAAGCGGGAAAATTAGAACTAAATGTAGAAATGTTTAACTTAACCGAGCTGATTTCTCATTCTCTAGACATTGTAAAAATTCAAATCAAAAATAAACCAATCGAGATAGTTGCAAATCTACCAACAGATAAAAAAATATTTGTAATGGGAGATGAGATCCGCTTACGGCAAATACTGATTAACCTTTTAGGGAATGCAATCAAATTTACTGAAAAAGGTAGAATTGAAATGAATCTTGAAATTCTCGAACTAAATTCAGAGAAGGAAAATTCTATTCTTCGCTTCTCAGTAATAGATACCGGGATTGGAATTTCAAAGGAAAATCTAGAAAAGATATTTGAAGCATTTTCACAGGAAGATTCCACGATCACTCGGAAATATGGCGGAACGGGTCTCGGACTTAGTATTTCAAATAAACTCCTAGGACTAATGAATTCTAAATTAGAATTGGATAGTGAAGTGGGCAAAGGTAGTAAATTTCATTTTACACTTAAAACAAAGCTGGAAGTTAAAGACTTAGAAGAAAAGGAAAATCCAAACACAATTCCATTTTCTAACAAGGAACAAGATACTAAAAAGAAAGATTTTTACGACAATTCAAATTTTACAGTTTTAATTGCAGAAGACAATGAAGTAAATACTCTTTTAACAAAGATTCTCGTGAAGAGATTTTTTCCTTCTGCTAGAATTATAGAAGCGGTTAATGGCAAACAAGTGGTAGAGAAATTTATTTCAGAAAAGCCAAACCTGATTCTAATGGATATCCAGATGCCAGAAATGAACGGATATGAAGCAGCAAAAGAAATTAGAAAATTAGAAGAAAAATCTTCTACTCCAATCATTGCCCTTAGTGCAGGAACTAGCAAGGAAGATTTAATAGAATGTTTAAATTGTGGAATGAATGACTTTATCAGCAAACCAATATTACCCGCAGACTTTGAAGTAATTCTTACTAAATGGCTTCCTAAAATTCAATTGCAAGAAGTAAAATTGGATACCAAATTAGAAAACCAAAACTCATTAGAGCATTTTAATAAAGAAAAATTAAAAGCAAGACTCGGTGTAGAAAATAATGAAATATTAGATCAAATCCTTTTATTGGCTAAGAAGAATTTACCCGAAAGTCTACATGAATTAAAAACGGCAATTAACTCCCAAAGCTTTGAAGCGGTAAAAAAAATTGCCCATAAAATAAAAGGCTCTGCTCTAAGCTTATCTTTTGAAAACCTCGGTGCCATCGCCTTAAATATGGAAAAGCTCTCAAGCTTTGACTTGCCCAAAATCAATCGCCTACAAACCGAAATGGAAGAAGAACTAAATTATTTATTTTCAATAATTTAAAGTTTTTCCGTCTCTTTGTATAATGGATAATTCTACAAAGATACTTTCAAGGATACTAGAAAGATACTCAGAGAATGAGCTTCGGTAAGTTTAAGAGCCTAAGGTTGATAGTCTCTTTGGAGTATCATTGATCTAAAGAGCAAGAGGGACCGAACACCGACCACCATACCCTTGTGCTCTTTGTGAAAACCTTGTGTCCTTTGTGGTTAAAAAAGATTTTCTTTCTAGTAATCTGCATCCAACTTCTCCCATAATTCTATCTCCTTCTATCCCACAAAACTAAAGGCTTAAAGCAAAATCGGACTTTCGTCTCTTTCATAATAAGGTTATGAACTAAACGGGGTAAAATTTTTCTAATAATTCTTGCCTGCTCATAATTATCTTCCTCTCAAGTCATAGGGTATTTGTTTAAAAATAATATTCAAGTCTTTTAATTTGTCTTTTCCTAAAAGACAGCTTTCGCCATAGATTACTTTTTTGCCTTCAAACGTAGGCAATAATTGTAAAACTTTAGAAGTCAATACATTTCCATTCTGTGGTTTCTTATCTCCCAAAATTCCATTGTATAATAGATAGTATGCGGCGTTGTTAAATGTTCCGATTTGTATGGAACGGTCGTGGTCACTGAGCCTGTCGAATGTGCGACCGTTCCCTACGGAATCGTCCACAGACAATTCCTCTTTCTTCTCCAATATTCTATTTTCCTTTTCTTAGGTCGGCTTCTTTCGTAAGCCAGTGTAATGTGGGCATGAATTTATTTTTTCGATCTATCTCTTTTTAGCAAGCATTTCTTAGTTGATTCCGGCTACTGCAAAGCCCATTGCGATTGCGGCAGTGGATAACTGACTGTCATGTGTTAGAATAGTAATATCTAACTTTTTATTTTCTTCTCTTAGGATTAAAGCAGAAGATAAATGAATTGCGTCTAACGTTCCTATTATGGTAGGAAATGGCTCTGCGGATTTTTGTTTGATGCTTTCTGTTATTTCGATCACAAAAACTGTTTTATAAAATTCTGAGAATGTATTATATAGACTTGCATATTCGGTATCGTCTATTTCTTTTTCTAGACGCAAACGATTTAAAACACGATTGACTTCAATATTGAGAAGTTCACTTGTGAAACAAGAATCCCATTTTTGAAATTCAGAATAAGCTTTAGGGCTATTGAGGAGCCAACGTAAAAGAACAGATGTATCTAAATAAACAGTCAAAATCTATTTCCTCTTCTGTCTTGTAGTAAATATTCAACAGCGTCTAATTTCACTTTGCCCTTGAAGGTATTACTAATCTTCTTTGTTTTAATAAGAGGGGAGCGAATGACTAAACGCTGTTTTTCTGAATAGGGGATAAGTTCTACAATTGGATGCTCTCTATCCATCACTACATAACGTATTCCATTCACTACTTCTTTTAAAGTAGCACTCAAATGTGTTTTTAGATTTGAAATCGAAATAGTTTCCATAGTCCTTATTCTAGTCATCAGAAGACTATGTCAAGACTAATTTTTAATCTACCGCCGTCGAGGATTAAGCTTGCAAGGTATTTTGCTCTTTCTATATTTTTCGGTCTGAAATAACAATGAGCTAAGTTTCTTTCTAGTAATCTGCATCCAACTTCTCCCATAATTCTATCTCCTTCTATCCCACAAAACTAAAGGCTTAAAGCAAAATCGGACTTTCGTTTCTTTCATAATAAGGTGTTATGAACTAAACGGGGTAAAATTTTGCCTCAATTTAAAAGCCCGACTATTGTGAAGATATACCTCTGGTATCCAAGAAAAACCTGGCTTTAAAAAATGTCAATCTCATTCAAAAGTTAATATTCAACATTGCTCATTATTCATGGTGCTCGCGCCTTTGGTCGAAAGTATCCATTCAGAAAAGAATGTGTCTCTTTCAATCCATTCAAGGTTTTTCTCGCTGAATAGGAATAAACAACTGTTAGCTGCAGCTTTCCCCTTTCGTAAAGGGGTTAGGGGATTTTTTTTAAAACAGTCTGGGCAGTTTTGTGGTTTTGCTTCAAAGCTATTCTCAATCGCCTGCGCCCAAGTTCGTTGTTCGATGAACTCAAGCTTTTCTTTTATTCGGTTGGCGTAGATTCCATAATAACGAATCATTTTTCGGTTTGGTTCAGGTAGAAAAAATAACATCCGCGCCATGAATTCATAAACATCAATTGTTTGTTCTACCTAACCCCAATTTTTTATTACTTGAAATAATTTTACGATAAAGTCCCCTTCCCTTTGAGGGAAGGGGCTACTTGATAGTATCCTGCAATAAGTTAAGATGTGGGGTTAGGTATGAAAAAATCCTGATGCAATATACTCCGCTGTTCTAAATAATGGTTCTTTCTCATCGCCTGCAATCGGCTGAAAATATACATGAAAACCATTTTTGTATTTGTTTTGGATAACAAGAGATTCCGCCTTTGTGATAACTTTTTCTTTTTCGTAATGTTTACAGAATGCCTTCATCCATGAAAATGCAAATTTCTTGTATCTTAAAAACGAGAGATGCAAAACTTCTTTCGTTTCTTTGTGGATAATTGCCGTAGTCCCCACGAGATGAACATGAGGATTAAAATTTAAACTGTCATTTCGAACCTCGCTTGGCGGTAGCGGCGACAGCGGGTGGAACTTCGAGCGTGAGAAATCTATCTGACAAAAGAACGGTTGTATTAAGCAAGATAGACCTCTCACGATGAAGCCGTTCGAGGTGACAGGGGTAACCAATCTTTGTCGCTAATCGTAATTTCTTCTTTTTTAAATTTCAATCTTGCGAATTTGATTAATTCTTTTTTGTAAACTTCCGCTGCTACTGAAATCATATCCTCTACTTCGCATCTTCTTTGAAAAAGTAAATTAGAAACAGTCCCAGGAATTGTAAAGGTTATATGAATATGCCGCAAATCCATATTTAGTATATGGGATAAATTAACAGACCAACCAAAGAGTTTCTTGCGATAGCAAGACAAACAAAGTCTTGATTTACAACTAAATGGAACGATTAAGTTTACGTCGCATTCTTCACAAGAATATCTCTGAAAACCATTCTGAAAATTCCCACAACCTAAAAGCTTTTCCACCTCTTCTATTTTCCCGTCCGAAAGTTCTCCATACTTCGACAAGAATCTTGTGTTATAAATTCTCCGAAACTCTTCCCAGTGATCCATCCAGATAGATTTGTATAGACTCCATCTTTCAAATGCTGGAAGATAAGCGGGTTTACTTTTATCGGTTGAACAAATATACAAAGTAGTTTGGCTCCTACTCTATATAGGTCAGAAAACGAAAAAGTTGTGCAAATTAGCGAAGCCCCAACGGGGCGCAATACTCTTCGCATGGGCGTCCGTTCAACCCATGCAAAAAAAAATCCAAAAGATAGAACCGCAACAGAAACTGCAACGAGGGGATAAGCAATACAAAACCAAGTCTTTGGATATGATATTCAAACCGATGGTAATGTTATCCAAGCTCTTCATTATGCTTACTAGGCGCATTGTTGCATCTAATTAAACCCATCGTAATGCTTTCATTCTTAGCGCATTGTTACATCTAATCAAACCCATCGTAATGTTTTCTTAGCTCATCGTTGTATCTAACTGAACCCATCGTAATGTTTTCTTAGCCCATCGTTGTATCGAATTGAACTCATCGTAATGTGTTCTTAGCTCATCGTTGTATCTAATTAAACTCATCGTAATGTTTTCTTAGCTCATCGTTGTATCTAATTAAACTCATCGTAATGCTTTCTTAGACCTTCATTGTATTTACTAAGCTCATCGTAATGTGTTCTTAGCTCATCGTTGTATCTAATTGAACTCATCGTAATGCTTTCTTAGCCCATCGTTGTATCTAATTAAACCCATCGTAATGCTTTCTTAGACCTTCATTGTATTTACTAAGCTCATCGTAATGCTTTCTTAGCTCATCGTTACATCTAATCAAACCCATCGTAATGCTTTCTTAGCTCATCGTTGTATCTACTAAGTAGTGAAGCATAATTATTTGTAAGAATATAAATACTGAAAGAAATTTCTGACAGGATTAACAGGATTTACATGATAAAACATATCATCCTGTAAATCTTGTTAATCCTGTCTAAAAAAACCTACACAAATAAATTTGTTTTAGGACTTAAGCTCATTGTAATGCTAACCAAACCGCGATATAGTAAATCCCGCCCGGTATTGTAGAATTAAGATTTAATCAAACCTGTGACAATTATCACTGCAATTCTTTAGAAATTGGCAGTAAAAAAGATTCGCATAACACGCTGTAATTTTTAATTTAAACTTAGAGGGATTAGAAGTTTATGAATAAACGAAATCTTTTTATAGCAGCAGGAATTTTATCTGTATTAGCCGCATTTTTAGTCTATGGTTTTTTCTTCAAAAGACCTAATATTGTAAAGCCGAAAGTAGGTCCGATTGTAGAAGCGATTTATGCTCTTGGAACTGTGAAATCAGATGATATCTATATTTTAAAAATGGGAATTACTTCTGGATTAACAAAGCTCTATGTCACAGAAGGAGACCTTGTAGAGAAAGGGCAAAAGCTAATCGCCACAGAGTCTTCTGATTTTTCCTCACCTATTCAGGGAACAGTTTCTCGCATTTATCTCGACAGGGGCGAAACTATAATGCCCGGCATACCGGTATTAACCGTAATGGATTTAACGAAGACATTTATTCAAATTTCTTTAGATCAATCCTCCGCACTCCGAATTAAAAAAGACCAGAAAGCTGAATTGAGTTTTGAAAATCTACGTGGCACAAAGATTACAGGAACTGTTCAAAAGATTTATCCCTCCGATGGACAATTTATTGTTCGTCTAAAAACTGAATCTTTACCGGCAGGAATTCTCCCAGGTATGACGGCTGACGCTGCCATTGAAGTTGCTAAACGCGAAAATGCTACACTCATTCCTGCTAATTCAATTCATAGAGGACAGGTTCGAATTTTGCGAGCAGGAAAAACGATTACTTTAAATGTAAAAATTGGAGCGGTAAATGGAGAATTGGCGGAAATACTAGATGGGCAGGTTTTACCCGAAGATGAAATTCTTATCGGTAAAGAGCCATGATCTTTCTCGCTCTCAAACAACTATTCGCTAGACCACAACAGACCTTTCTTACTTTTCTAGCCATCGTGATTGGCTCTGTAGGCTATATTGTATTTTCCAGTATCATGCTCGGCTTTCAGGAATACATCATCGAGCAGTTGGTAAACAGTGATGCACAAATTCGAATTTCCCCTAGAGATGAAACCATTTCCGAAAAAACATTTCACGAGATATTCTTTCCTGACTCTACAATCAAGTGGATTAAACCTCCATCGGGGAAAACAGACAATAGCCGCTTAGACAATATCCAATGGTGGAATGAGAAACTAGAAAAGGATAAAGAAGTAATCGCATTTTCTCCCCAGTTAGTTAGACAGGTTACCTTTATCCAGGGAAAACTTTTATTCCCTGCAAAGATAATAGGCGTTATCCCTGAAACACAAACTAAAATCACAAACACAGACAAATACAGCGTGGAAGGCGGGAAACTAAAAAATCTAAGTGAGGGAGATTCCCTTGCTATCATTGGCGTAAATCTAAAAAACAAAATGGGTGTAATGCTAAATGACGTTGTCCAGGTAGGAATTCCAGGCAAACAAATCACTCCTCTTAAAATCATTGGAATCATTCAAACAGGCAACCGAATGATCGATGATTCTCTTTGTTATACATCCATTACAACCCTACAACGAATCACCGAATCACCCGGAGAAATTTCTGATATTGTAGTGAGGGTAAATGATGTTAGCCATGCAAGAAATATGGCAGAAGATTGGTCTCAGTTCACTCGTGATAAAGTAGAAAGTTGGGATCAGGCAAATGAAAGTATCATGTCCGTTTTTAATACCCAAAATATAATCCGAAATACAATTACAGTCATCATTATTTTAATAATCGCCTTTGGAATTTATAATATTCTAAACATGGTAGTCAATGGCAAGAAGAGAGATATAGCCATTTTGCGCTCGATTGGTTACGAGGAAATGGATATTATTATTTTGTTTCTAATTCAGGGTTTGATTCTAGGAATTACCGGTGCAATAGCAGGAAGTGTATTTGGTTTTTTTGTAGCTAAGTATGTAAGCACGATAGAAGTATTCAAAGGAAAAAACATGGTTACCGGCACGAATCATTTAATGGTTTCTTATAATATTTTGATTTATCTAAAGGGTATGGGTTTCACCATATTTGCCTCTCTTGTATCTAGTATGATTCCCGCCCGCGCTGCTGCCAAAATCTCGCCAATTGAAATTATAAGGGGGTCTTAATGTATACTGGAATTGATTGTATTTCCCTGAATCGTTCTTTTGGAAATCCTCCTCTAGAGATTTTAAAATCCATTAGCCTTCAAATCCCCAAAGGTCAATTTGTATCTGTAACCGGAAGATCAGGCTCCGGCAAATCAACATTACTTTATGCATTAAGTGGACTTGATAAAATCACTTCCGGCAAAGTATTATTTTCCGGTGAAAGTATCCATGATATGCCAGAGAAACAATTAAACCTATTTCGAAATTTTAAAATGGGATTCGTATTTCAATTTCATTATCTATTACCAGAAATTACCGTTTTAGAAAATGTCCTTATGCCCGCCCGCAAAACCAATTTACACAAAACAAAAGAAGCAGAAGCCAAAAAGATTCTAGAAGACTTCTCTTTATCCCACTGCATAGACAAAGTGCCCGGTCAAATATCAGGCGGTGAATCGCAACGCGTATCCATTGCGCGAGCCCTCATCATGAGACCTGAATATATTTTTGCAGATGAGCCAACAGGCAATCTAGATTCTGTCAACGGAGAAAAAGTCTTAGAGTTATTTCGAAAAGTCAATCTGGATTATAAAACTACAATTGTAATGGTGACTCACGACTCCGGCTACGCCAAATTAGCCCAAAGAACAATAGGACTAAGTGATGGTCAGTTAGAATCGGATACTATGAATTAAGCATTATTCCCACACCTTACTGAACGTATTTGTTTGAATATTTCTTGGTGATTTTTATCATTCGATTATTAGGGATTTCAAAAGAATAAGACAAGACTTGTTAGTTTAAGAATTCTTTTCTATCTTAGCAGGTCTCTAACATTGAAAGAGAAACATTCAGAAAAACAAGATTGGCATTCATTAACTGTAGAAGAAGTTTTAGAAAACTTAAAAGTGCAAAAGCAAGGTCTTTCTTCCACAGAAGCAAAAATACGTTTAGAGCAATATGGAAAAAATCAATTAACAGAGGTAGCGCGACCCGGTTTTATTTCATTATTATGGGCACAACTAAATAACTTTGTTGTAATCTTACTAATCATTGCATCGTTAATCTCTGGCTTGCTTGGTGACTATATAGAGTCAATTGCTATCATGGCAATTGTTGTTTTAAATTCTATTCTCGGAATAGTTCAGGAAGAGAAAGCAGAACAAGCATTAGCCGCTCTAAAAAAATTAGCCACACCGGATACACAGGTGATTCGAGACAATCTAAGGTGTTCGATTCCTTCCTATGATTTAGTTCCGGGTGATATCGTATATCTGGAAGCTGGAAATTTTATTCCTGCCGATTTACGCTTAATTGAAACATTTAATCTACGAATTGAAGAAGCTTCTCTCACTGGAGAATCACAGCCCATTCAAAAAGATTCTTCCGTTATTCTTGGAAAAAAAGCTCCTTTAGGAGACAGAAAGAATACAGCTTTTATGGGAACAGTCGTAAACTATGGTCGCGGATACGGCGTAGTAACCAATACAGGAATTCATACACAGTTAGGACAAATTGCAGAGATGTTGCAAGCTGTGGATACGGAGGAGACTCCACTCCAAAGAAGACTGGATGAATTAGGAAGAACGCTAAGTATTGGTTCGCTGATTTTAGTCGCAGTTGTTTTTATTCTGGCATTATACAATCAAACGAATATACATGAGTTATTTACAAACCCATCTTCCTATTTTAAAGAGTTTGCAGGTGAAATCACAAATGTATTTATTATTGCCATTAGCCTTGCAATTGCAGCAGTGCCGGAAGGACTTCCTGCCGTTGTTACAATTTCACTCGCTTTAGGTATGAAGGAAATGATTGGGCGCCATGTCTTGATTCGTAAACTGTCTTCGGTTGAAACGCTTGGCTCTGCAACTGTAATTTGTTCCGACAAAACAGGAACTCTTACTCAAAACAAAATGACAGTAACTCGCCTTTGGGCAAGCAATCAATGCATAGAAATAGCCGGCTCAGGTTACACGCCTATAGGAGATTTTTATATAAAGAAGCAGAAAGTGGATATTGAAAAGTATCCGGCACTTCTTTCTACACTCTGGCTGTGTTTATTAAATAATGATGCAATACTAGAAACGATAGGCGATACAGACTCCTATAAAATCATTGGCGATCCCACAGAAGGTTCTCTTGTAGTTGCCGCCCTTAAAACCGGTGCAATTCATTCGGAGATTAATAAAGCGTATCCTCGTATCGACGAAATCCCATTTGATTCAGAGCGAAAAAGAATGATTACTGTTCATAAAATTCTTGCGCCTACCAAAGAGGATATTTCTTTTTTTTCGAATGAAGACTATAACGGCTGGAATATCATTACCATTAAAGGAGCACCAGATATAATTCTGGATCTCTGCAATCAGTATCAAGCAATGGATAATAAGCATTATCCATTAACGAAAGAAATTCGGGAGCAAATACTAGCAGCAAATAATTCTATGGGCAAAGATGCATTACGCGTAATTGGAGTAGCATACCGCCTACAAAAAGAAATTCAAAAAGAATCAAAAAAAATAAACACTACGGAATTAGAAAGAGATCTTATATTTGTAGGTTTAGCAGGCATGATAGATCCACCCCATGCAGAAGTAAAGCAAGCCCTCTTAGTTGCGCGTAATGCAGGAATCCGCACAATTATGATTACAGGTGACTTCTCCAATACGGCAGTTGCCATTGCAGAAGAAATAGGACTACTTCGACCGGGTAAAAAAGTAATGACCGGTGCAGAGATGGACAAAGTCAGTCAAGAGGGACTTCAAGCGATTATTCAAAACACAGATGTTTTTTCCAGAGTCTCACCAGAACATAAAATGCGCATTGTAGAAGCGCTACAGTCGAACAATGAAATCGTAGCAATGACTGGAGATGGAGTAAATGATGGTCCTGCCATTAAAAAAGCTGACATCGGAATTGCCATGGGAATTACAGGAACAGATGTGGCAAAAGAAACAGCCGATATGGTTCTTACGGATGATAACTACGCAAGCATTGTAGCTGCTGTTGAGCAAGGACGAATTATATACAGCAATATTCGTAAGTTTGTATTCTATTTGCTTTCGTCCAATGTGTCGGAGATAATGATAATTTTCCTCGCGACGTTAACCGGTTTACCAGCACCTTTAACCGCTATTCAATTGCTATGGCTAAACCTAATTACAGATGGAGCTCCCGCCTTAGCACTTGCTATGGAAAAAGGTGATTTTAACACAATGAATCAAAAACCTCGTGCAAAATATGAGGCAGTGGTAAACCGTTCAATGGGTATCGGAATTTTAATTCAGACAATTGTTCAGACAGTTTCCGTTTTGGGTGCTTTCATAATTGGTTTGTATCAAAATTTAGAGCTAAACTCTGTTATCCCCTCCGATGAGAATTGGTTTTTCTCTGTGATGAATCATAATTGGCGTGGTGCGAATATTCAAACAGCAGAGACAATGGCATTTGTAACACT
This sequence comes from Leptospiraceae bacterium, assembly GCA_016708435.1. Taxonomy (NCBI): domain Bacteria; kingdom Pseudomonadati; phylum Spirochaetota; class Leptospiria; order Leptospirales; family Leptospiraceae; species Leptospiraceae bacterium. Next base: position 17,424 of record JADJFV010000020.1, read on the forward strand.
GTCTCTTGCTGAATTATTTAGAGCTTACACAGTTCGTTCAGAGAAAGCTTCCTTATTTCAAATCGGTATATTTTCAAATAAGTATATGCAATACGCAGTAGGAATATCCCTCCTATTATTGTTTGCTGTTTGCTTTATTCCATTTCTCCAACCGATTTTTAATACTCATTTTCTTTCTATCAATGAGTGGATACTCGTTATATGTCTCGCAAGTATGCCAGCAGTTGCCGAAGAAATTACAAAATTTTTCTTAAGAATGAAAAATTAATTTCTAGGAGGTAAATCAATATTCCTCCTTGGCAACTAAAGGAACTGTCCACAAGTCATGCAAATTACACTTAGCAAATACTTTTATTTTTTCAGGGTCATGGTCTCTTGGATTTAAGGAAAGAATTGCGGTTGGTTGACTTCCACGGTCAATGTATTTTACATCCAAATCTGCCGATTGCTCATCCATGATGCCAATGACTTCAATATAATGTCTTTCTGAAAATTTCTTTCCTAATACTTTTACTGTAATATTCTCTTTAGATTTGGACTTGTTGAAAATGATTTCTGGCAAATGGTCATTTACCACTGACTCCCATTCGGCTGGATTATCCTTTGTGTATTCCTTTTGGGGTGAAATGGCTCTGCTTGCGACATCCGAGCTGTCGGGTCGATCTTCCACCTCTTCAATTTCTTCCTCATTTCCCGTGCAATTTAAGAGGAGTAAAACGATTATCCCCAAAATTAGGGATAATCGTATATAGCTTAGGTTTGTTTCTTTTTTCATATAATCTTCTTTCCTTATTCTTTATTACTTTTAAAGAATATTCTTTAATTCTTTTGACGGTATACTTTCACTATGCCGCCAATCTTGCCTGTTGTTAAATATAAGTAGTTAAGTCCAGAGTAGACGGATGACATTCCATCGAATACCTGCAAATTGTTTGATGCATCACCTAAACCATCCACTCCTATCTGACTGAAGTCAGCCGTCACAATTGGGTTAGCTGTATTAGTCCGCCAAATTTCTACACCTGTGGTTGGATTGTCGAAACCAACATAGAGATATGTTCCGTTAGTTACCAATAGAGACAACGTTCGATTATTACCATCACCCATCGAAGTTTGACCGGAACCATTGTTTGCGACTAACGTCCAGTCTCCAGGATCACAAGCAGTTGCTGTTGCTGGCAGCGGCAAAGATACAGTAGCCGGTGAGCACTTCCATAGCTGAGCAAACCTATTTGCTATAGGGCAAGCACAGTCGTCAGCCGATAGATTAGGACAGGTATAATTTTCACAGGTATTACGGGCTACGAAGAGTTTGCCCTGAAATACTGCCATCTGAGGAAATGCTTTATCCTGTGGCGAAAAATCAAATAGTTTAGGTAAATATCTAGAAAAACGTGTATTTGCATTATTCCAAGCTGCATCACTGGGGGTAATTACTGTTAGATCCGTTCCTAAAGCAGGAGCAGCAATCGTCCCGCGCACCAGACCACCATCATTCCCACTCAAAGAACATCCTCCACCGCCGGTATACATAAGCCCGTTAAAATCCATGAAGGTATCTAGAGAGACATTATTACTCAGACTAAAACTATCACAGGCAGCAGAAACTGCCGGAAAATTGTTCCCGCTAATAGTAGCTCCCACACCTGTCGGTGCAGCATAACCTCTTTGCGTTGTATTAGGAGCGGATAATGCCCCGAAGGCGGAAACATAGGCAAGCTTAGGAGCTCCACCGCCTGAGTCAGGAAAACTCAACCAAAGGGAGTTATTAAAAACTCGCGTCGCTATAAAGCCACGTAAATTGCCACCAGAAATTATACCGCTGAACTTCATATACTGGAAACTCGGACATGCATCTGTATCGGTGGTTACATAAATATCTCTTAAGTTACCCCCAGAATAATAGGAGCCACCAAAAAGATACTCCACTCCCAATATTGTCCCCGAAGTGAATAAACCACGACCATTCTGATTATTCGAACCACACCCCGCAGAGTTAGCTGTGCAACCAGATCTTCCAAAGGATGGGAAAAGTTGCGATGGAGTAACACCGTAAGCTGAGTTGAGGCTAATGCCTGTTGGATCTTGGTGAAGACCAAAGCTGAAATTAACAGGATTACTTCCATCAGGCTCAAAGTGAATACCGCCCGTTCCATTCTCGTTAGGACCTAGATACACTCGATTATTAAAAGAAAAAATATAAGAGAAATCAGTAAGTCCTGTTCCAAATGGATCGCTAGCAAGAGGACCATCTACAAAGTTTTGAGGTGGGACACCGCAACCGTTAAACGAAACACGATCATGAGGAGAGACTTGCACATTTTCAGTATCGCCCGCGTTTCTAATAGAGAATGGAGTTACCCAAAGAAATCCACCGGATGTATTATTGAACCCATCTCCATCTAGTGCATTGGCTACGGCTATTGTGTATTGTCCGCCACCTTGCAATTCTGGATGAGTAATACAAACTTTGGAAGAGTCGGCTGCTGCTCCACCGCATACAGACCCATCTAGAATTTTTGCGGTCGTTGGAGTAAGAACAGTAGAGCCAGTTATCGCATAACGTTTTTGACATTCCGTGCTTGTTGTGCAACCTGCAGATTTAGGAATGTCCAGTCCTGGAAAAACTGGTTTAGAAAAGGAAAGAATTAAACTTGTAGTAACAACGCAAGCAGCAGAGGAAGTTTTCAATTGTTCATTTCCTGTAAAGTCTGCATTATTTGGACAGCTTAGAGTTACCGGCTGTAAATCGTGAATGGCTGTCTTACTGGCAAGGAGACTATAGCTCTTAGCCCCAATTTGGGAAGCGCTTAGAGTTATATCATACGTTGTTCCGGAAACACTTAAAACAGATACAATGCTAAAATCAGTAGTCTGCGTGGATGACGTAAAATTGGTATTATCCGAACATAAACCACTGGCTGGTGATACTATGATTTTATAATTCGCAGCAGTCGCCGCTTGAACGGTATTCATTGCTTTAGAGTATACAACTCTCACTATAGTCGGAGCCATGGAAGAAACAGATGCTACGGTAGGAATGGAGGTATCAACAGCAGTAAAGGTTCCACTGAGAGTATTTACAGATGCAATATTTGTAGAGGTATTTGGAACAGTTGCATTATCTGTAATGGTTCCAACTATAGTAACGGTATCACCGGTAGAAATTGAGCTACCGCTTCCTGCAAAAGTAATAGTCAAAACGTCTCCCGCCAAATTCCAAGTAGCCGAAGTGATCGTTCCCCAAGTATGAGAAGAGGATAATGATAATATACTTGCAATATTAGAAGAGTCAATCGTTGGTTTATTCGTGCCCTCTGAAAATGTTAGAACAAGAGTATCGTCTGAGTCTACACCTGCGATTAAAGAAGCATTATCCGATACTACTGCCGTTAGTATTACAGGAGGTGCTTTGTCTTCAACGACAGAGCTAAGGTCTGCAATGGTTTGCAATTCGATTCCATTTCCCATCCACTTTCCTGTATTCATAAGAAAGGCAACGGATAACGCCGATGTTCCGCTTACAGTAGAATCGTTAGTGAAAAGAGTAATGATTGTATCATTTGCTGTTCCTGTGTCCGTATTAGGTGCGGCAATTAATCCTGTTCCTGTGTTGACTTTTATAGCAGCAGATCCCCCTATTGTAAATCGAGAGGCATCTGTATCTGTTATGGTAGAGTCAGTCATATTGGTAGAAAAGGTAATTTTTAACTGATCGATCTTTCCATTCCTATTTGTATCAAACTCTTGAATATTTGTTATGATAGGTCCTGCTGTGATACTTAAAAGTTTTAATACCGTATTACCGGTATTATTCGAAGCATCGTAAAGATTGCCATTACCCGCTATCGTATCAGAAGAATTGTCAGCGCTTATAAAATTGGTATTAGCAAGAAAGATTGCAGTCGTATCAATTGCACACGAATCCGCTCCCATACCAGTTAAAAAAGAAGCGCCATTTCCACTATCGTTTGAATACGTTAGGGAAGAGGCAGTCAGATTTCCCCCTGCTCCACAGGCTGGCATACCAGTCGAGCCCCAGACCGGTTCAGAAAAAGTTACTGTTAAATTTGTGCTAATACTAGTTCCAGAATTTGTTACGACTACTGGCTTTGCTCTATCTGCCTCTGTAACAGAACCAGTGCTGATTATTTCAAGCGATTTGGCACTTACAGCTAATAAATCAGGCAATACCGTAGTTGTTATATTTGGTTTCGAATCTGTATTGTATACACCGGCTTCGGTAAATTTAAGGAAGATTATCGCATCATTCACATTATCCGCAAGGACTGGTTCATTAGAACCATGCGATAAGAATACTCCCGCAGAGGTTCCACCTATTAACGCATAATCAACTGTTACCGTTAAAGCAGAAACCGCAGATAGAACTACAGGAATCGAAATTGTAGTAATGGTCTCACTGGAACTGGAAGTCGCTGCAGAAAATAATACAGTTGGAGTTGTAGTATTTACAACAATCGCTTTGTTTGCTCCAAGAGAGCCCGCAGTTCCAGGTGCGGCTAATGTTAAATTTGCATTATTATTGGAACTATCTTTTATAGTCCCACCATTCAGTGCAAGTGCGAGAGTAGAAATATAATCTAAGTCGTTACTGGTATATGGAGATAAAAGAGTGTAGGTAAAGGTTAATGTATTTGTGCCGCTACCTGATGCATAGCTAACTACAGCGTCTATTCCGCCAGTCTCCAGGCTAAGCTTTGGAACTCCCGTTACTATGACCACCTTATTGAATACAACTTGTATTGAAATTGTCTGTCCAACTCCATACATCCCATCTAAGGTAGAAGAAGTTACACTTGCAACTCCTGGCAAAACTGCATCAATCACAATGGCTTTATTTGCTCCAAGTGAATTGACTGATCCAGGTGTGGCTAATGTTACTATTGCGTTATTTGCACTTCCATCTGCGATTGTTCCACCATTCAACGAAAGTGCCGTTGTTGATAGATAATCCAGGTCAGGGCTGCTATTTCCAGATACGACCGTATAGACGAAGGTTAATGTATTTGTTCCGCTACCAGATGTATAGTTCACGATTGCATCGCTGATTCCTGTTTCCAGTGTAAGTTGCGGATTACCTGTCACGATTACGTTTGTATCAAATACCAATTGAATTGAAATTGCTTGTCCTAGTCCATAATTTCCATCTAATACTGAGGAAGTAACGTTAGTCACCATAGGTAAACCTATATTCAATACGATTGCCTTGTTTGCACCTAAAGACCCAACTGCTCCCGGTGCGGCTAATGTTAAAATGGAAACATTGTTTGCTAAGTCTGAAATAATACCTGCATTCAAAGCCAATGCAAGACTTGAAAAGTAATCTAAATCAGGCGATAAATGACCGGATAAAATCGTATAATTGAAAGTTAAAGTAGAAGTTCCTGAACCAGATGTATAATTTACTATTGCATCTGTCACACCTGTCTCTAACTTTATTTGAGGAGTTCCAGTTACATTGATTTTTTCACTGAAATTGATTTGAATTGAAATGATTTGTGTAGGAAAATAATTTCCATCGGGACTCGAAGAATTTACACTTGTAACTGTCGGTGCTGTAGTGTCGATTACGATGACTTTTCCGCTTCCCATTGAATAAACTGCTCCGGGAACCGGAAGAGTCAGTGTAATATCAGAGTTATTCGCTACTGATTTAATGCTTCCTTCATTTAGGATAAGAGCTATTTGACTTACAGCATCAAGTCCCACAAAGTCTTCTCCATTTCCTGCTTGCACTGTATAACGGAAAAGCAAAGTATCCGTTGCAGTTCCAGAAAAATAATTTACTTTTACTAAATTATTCAATGTAAATTGAGGGATTCCAGTCACATGGACTGCTTCCATAAATTTTACTCTAATGTTAATTACTGTTCCAGCAGGATAATAGCCAGTAGTCGTTGTAGTGGATACGGTTAAATTGCTACTCAATGCTGGCGGTGGAGGAATTCCTGGTGTTGGTGTTGGGTTAGGTGTTGAACTTGCTGTTAGTCCCCCGGCAGGTGGATTAAACAAACCCGGAAGAAGCAATGCCATTCCGCTTCCACCTTTGCTCGGTTGAAGCAGTAATGCAGCAATTGCAGGCCAAGCAGTGCAATTTGAAAATAGCAAGCTAATTACTAGGATTAATGCTACATTGATTTTCTTTTGTAAACGTTTCATGGGGTGCCTCTTTTTTTATCTACTATTTACATTTACTATTTTGATTCACAGTATGTTAAAAAGTTATATCCGAATTGGCTTTTCTAGCAGTGAGATATATCATTTAAGCGAGAGGGTGATTTTTTTTACCGTAGACGGCATACAAATAGTAACCGTTCAAGCCTTCGTTTGTGGTTAATGGTGAATATCCTTTTTAAATCTATTAAAGCAACTACTCAGCGGAACGGGTTGGTTATCGAACAAGGTAAGCTTAATCAAAGTAAAACTACCTTTGATTTAAGTAATCATTAAGTTTGTTACTTGCAAAGATACTATTCATTTTTTTAATATCAAAATAAGGCAAAATAAATGACTAATAAGTATAAAGAAATAATATCCGATTTAAAACTAATTTTACAAACTGATGATTTAGCACAGATAAAAGAAATGCTAAATAAAATAAAAGACCTAAATGATTCAAACTTAGAAGAAGCCTTGCTTTCTGGAATTAAATATACGAACACAAGCGATATGGCTGACTTTGAAAATTGGATGTTAGTTCCAAATGATATTTTTAAAGTAACAGACCAAGAGGACGACTCAATAAGTTCATTGGAGGGTAATTTATTGTATGCGCTCCTATCATTGATTGGAACAAGTCAATGTAAGACGGCAATGAATTTGAAATCGAAAGTTCATATGTTAAACTTTTCCAATTTACAAATTGCAGAGTTATCTCCTGAGATTGGAAAGTTTACAAATCTTTCCTCTTTAAAAATAGACAACAACTTGCTTACATCTCTACCTTCTGAGATTGGAAACCTATCAAAGCTTTCTATATTAGAAATTCATAATAATCAATTAACAAGTCTACCGCCAGAAATTGGAAATTTAACAGAACTCACTTCATTTGAACTATCTAGTAATCAAATTTCAAATCTTCCACCCGAAATTGGAAATTTAACAAAGCTTACCCATTTAGGAATTTTCAATAATCCAATAAAAAGTCTACCTTCTGTTATCCGCAAACTAAAGAATATTCCTGACTTAGAGAAGAACTTTGTTCCCTGGTTAGACGGCAATGTGCCTGAACAATTACAGGAACTATTCGCTAAGAAATTAGAAGAAAATGCAACTGGTGCTTCAACAATCAAATGCTTAAATTTGGGAATATGGGGCTATCCAAAAGCGGCCTGTGCTTGTGGAAAATTCATAGTATGCGCTACAGAGGAAGTTTTATCTGTCTGGGACTCTAGTAATTTCGAATTGTTATGGAATGAGAATGTAAGTGGAGTTAAAATGATTTCCATTTCAAAAAACGGAAAATTTTTTCTATGTGTATCAGATTTAGGATTTATAAGAAGATATGATATATCACCTGAAGGAATTGGAAAATTTATCTGGGAATCTGAAACGCAAACATTTCCTACCTCCCTATGTATTTCTTTTGACAATGAGAAATTTGCCATTTGTCATCAAGATATGGCAGGAGTAATTTACTTAAGAAAATGCTCTACCGGCGAACTGATAAAAACTTTTGGTGGCTCTGAAAATGACGACCCTTATGAAGGTTACGGTTACATTGGATTAGCCTTTTCGGCAGATGGTCTTAATATTTCAGCGGGAGATCAGGATTGGAGTCGAGTCAGAAATTGGAATGTAGAATCAGGTGAATTATTAGATCCGTTAGAAATATCAGGAGTTCAGTTCTGTTCGATAGACTATTCTGTGGATGGCAAATACTTTTTTACAGGAACAGTCGAGACTCCCGGTTCTGTTTGGGAAGTTGATACGCACGAAGAAATCCTATCGTTAGAAGATGGAATAGGGATGACAAGAATTGTTGCAGCACATCCTAGTAACGGTAATCTATTAGTATCCGCTGCCGCTGAAGTAATTCATATTTGGGATATTGAAGCGAGAAAACAAATCGCTGAATTTTTACTACCTGACGGACAATACTCTATTAATTCCCTTTCCTTTTCTGCGAGTGGATTTGTAGCCGCTATCGTTTCGTATGTTGGATATGTAGAACAAAGAAAAGACAGTTCCTTTCTTGTGATTGGATACATGGGATAGGCAAAACCTCCGTTAGGGCTATTTTCAAAGTTTTTATTCGTTAATCAGCTTACATTATCATTTCTTTTGTATAGAAATGATAATGTAAACTAAGTTTTTTTAATTTCTATAACTCAACGTCTTGCACTTGTTCTTTATCAAATTCTTTCCTTCCTTCTGGAGTCAGGACAATGTATTTGTCACCTTCTACGAAGATAACACCCTGTATGCGCTCACCTGATTTTAGAAGAAGAGTCTCTGCGCTCTTATCCATAATCTGCTCAATACGCTTCATTAACTCTGGAGACTTCATACGTTTTTTAATTTCTTCTTCTTTGAGCTTTTGATCTTTCAGTTTTGTTTTCTCTACTGCAATGATCTCATCGTATTCTTTTAGTTTTTCATCAAAGGTTTTGGCAGACACTTTTACTACAGGAGCTTGGACTTCTGGATCTTTTAGCTTCTGAGTTTTCTCAGTAAATGATTCAGGAACAATTGCTTTGTCTAGCTCTTCGGTCAACTTTGTCTTATCCGCTTTCTTTAGAACTTCTCCGATGCCCGTATCTTTTAATACTTTATCTGCATATTTTTTTGTAACGGTAGAAGTATATCCGGATTCAATCACTACTTCTTTTTCTATCAAATAAGCATCTAATTTTTGTAGAGTGGAACTTTTTTCTTTCACATCTTCTGGCAAAGCTTCTATTTCCGGTATAACAACCTTAGCCGCAACTTTGCCTTCATAGACAGAAATAGAACTAGAAGAGTCCTTTCCGATTTCCACTTCAAACTTAGTTCCTCTTACTCCAACAACAGAAGTAGGAGTAATCGTTTCTACGCTCTCTTTTGTATTTAACTTTTGCGTATTGACTAGAATCTTTCCGGTGAGCATTTTCAACTGTAGATTTTTAACTTCTTTTTTTAAATAACCCAATAGCGCAAAATCAGAGTTTTCCCTTAATCTTATGGTAACATCTGAATCCAATCCGGTGATTTGAATATCACAGGCAGCTTTTTTTCCAGTTTTAATGGATTCTTTTTCGTGCACTGCATCACCGACTTTTAATTGTTTGTCTCCCATCTTGACTTCGCCCAAAACAAATAAAACCAAACCCTGAGGTTTGAATTCTGGCTTTACCTCTACTACTTTTGGCTCTTCCTTTTTACATCCAGCGAGAAAGGCTAACAAGCAACACACGATGATTGTCCCAGCAAGTTGCGTAGGGACTTGATTAATCAAGTCCTTACGCAACATATACCCCTTTTCTTTTTTCATTATTATCTCCTTTTATATAAAATCCTTTCTTATGGTAGCGTAACTTTGGTCCATGTAATTCCATCAGTGGAACTAAGCAGATATTGACTTTGAGATGTTCCTACTTTTAAACTAAATACTGCATAGAACTTATCGCCTAATGCGGTATAGCCGTTCATACCCGCTAGAGTTCCTAAATCCGTTGGAAAAATGGGAGTAACCGTTGACCAATTCGTTCCATCGGTTGATCTTGTAGCCGAGAGCGTAAATACATTGTTATTCCAGATTCCAGCTATTAGTAAGTATATTCCTGTTGATGTCTTTATTAGTCTATTTGGCTGTGCATTAATTCCTGTATTAACAGTTCCGTCTGCGTTAATCGGAAAGGTAATCCCACCTGTGAGCGTTCCCGATGTAGATTTATAAATAGAAAGTGTTCCGTTATTATTGTTCCAAGCTCGATACGCATTATCCATATATACCGCAGAATAATTCCAACTGTTAAAAGAAAGTCCTCCAGTTATCGTTCCTGCATTCACCCAGCTTGTGCCATTGAATGTTTTACTCAATCCACAACCAGGATTACCATTATCCGCAACATAAAATGAATTGCAGGAAAATCCTGTATTTGTTGTCCAAGTAACTCCATCGGATGTGGTTAATAGTGCATTACCTGCAGAACTGTTAATTGAAAAATGTGATTTCCCACCTGAATAAAGAAATGAACTGCCTGAGTTCATGGTATACGTGCCTGTATTCGTTGTTGCTAATGTGATTGTATTCAAGTCCGTTCCCGTTCCATAGTATTGTGCATCTGTCGTTTGTGAACCCGTGGAAAAGGTAACCTTTTGTCCAAAGATCATATAACTCCCATTATCATAACCTACTAATGCAGCTTTACAACCTGAATTTCCAGTAGACGTGTAAGCACCTACACAATCTCCTATCTTCACAGAATACTTAGTAAAATCCGAACCGTTAGTCGAAACCCAAACAGTGGGAGCCGTAGAAGAATAAGAATCCGATGTTACAATAATTCTATCTGAGTATCCAAAGATGTTGGAGGGGGATGCAACATTGCCACCATTATTAAAACCACTACTAGCGTTAGAAAAACTCGTAGGCCAGATAATTAAGTCTGCAACAAATCCTATCGGAGTAAACGGATCACTTTGATTTTTGAATTTATAATCTCGCTTCGCACATTGGATAGAGAGTAAAGTCAATAGGAATAATAGTATATATTTTTTCATAGCAATTCTCCTAAAATTGAAATTCTAGATTGAGTTCATACTTTTGTTCAAACTTTCCTAAATAGGTGTAAGAATAAGGATTGAAATTTGGATAGATTCTCATAGAAGATGAGGGGATAATTTTGTTTTTCCCACTAAAGAAATAAGCATCTAATACATTGTATGCCCAAAATGCCAAGAGCACTCCAAGTGATTCATCTCTTTTTCTACTTGTTTCTTGAATTAACTTTCTATCTTCTATATAAGAATTGATTGCATATAACTTAACAGGAGTAGGAGCGAATGGCATATTAATAATAAACCCATTCGGATTGTTTTCATAACCCTTCTGCGCAATTTCTACTGCCTGATCGTCTGCATAAGTTTTTCCTGCAAGTAAAAGTCCAACCGATAAGAATAAAGATCCTTTCAGTTTATCCCCACCATAGATTTGTCCGTAACCCGGTAAGAATAAAGAACGAATAGCGCGTTGTGCGGGAGTGCTAGGTCTTTGGCTTTTTTCTCCTTTGAATGTTCCTTCGTTCCATTCTCTCGCCGCAAAATAAGAAGTAAACGCATCTGCTAATAAAAGAGCAACGAGAAATCCATTTGCAGTCGATTCTAAGGTTTCACGATTTCTCTTAGTATCTGCTGACGCATTTCCCTGTTGCATGATTGTTCTTCCTGTTACACCTCCCTCTAAACTATAACCTTTTCTTATATCTGAAATCGTATATGAAAAGAATAAGCACTGCGTATTTCCATTGGACGCATATTGCCCACTGCAATAGGGTAGTGTTACATTTACAGTATACGCCTCTGCGATTCCAATCTTATGTTTTTCTTTCGCAGTCCTTACATCCAGAAAATTAACAAATGCAACAGTTTCTAAAAGAGTAAAAGTTCCTCCGCCCCAATAGTTCTTAGTACGGTATAATCCCGAATAGCCGGGGATAATGGATAATGCTGCGTTACCCCAAGGACTAATCTGATCTTCCTCCGGACGAAATTCCCATTCACTTCCTTCTGCGGATGCTTCTGCTACCCGTTCCTTTTCTTTTTCTTCTTCCAATTTCTTTTGCTCTATGGTAAGTGCTGCTAATAGACTTGTCCACACGATTGGTCTTACTCTTACCGTTTTAAATTCCTTCTTACTGCTTTCTTCGATTCGTCCGTTCTCATACTCGACACGTATCGTCTGACGTTTCACTGTTGCCTTGACGTTACTTATCACAGTCCCATTCTTCTTTACAACCTCATCTGAAAAGATTGGGATTGTTAAGAAGAGGATTATTATCGTCATTGTAGAGACGCGATTATTCTGTCTTTATTTTCATTCGATTCCCCTATTTTTTTTTAAGAAATTTATCATGCTTATCCATTCAAATCCTTTCTTATGGTAGCGTTACTTTGGTCCACGTAATCCCATCTGTGGAGCGAAGTAAGTAGAATGAATAGTAGGTTGCATTAGCTGCTTTTAATCCCATCACAGCATAGAACTTATCGCCTAATGCGGTATAACCGTTCATACCCGCTAGTGTTCCTAAATCACTTGGAAATATTGGAGTAATCGTTGACCAATTTGTTCCATCTGTAGACCTTATCGCCGAATAGGTAAATACATTGTTAATATAGTTTCCGGCTAATAGTAAGTATACTCCTGTTGATGTTTTTACCAGTTTACTTGGACTTCCATTTGTAATGCCATTCATACTGACAGTTCCTTCTGCGTTAGCCGGAAAGGTAATCCCTCCTGTAAGCGTTCCCGATGTAGATTTATAAATAGAAAGTGTTCCGTTATTATTGTTCCAAGCTCTATACGCATTATCCATATATACCGCAGAATAATTCCAACTGTTAAAAGAAAGTCCTCCAGTTATCGTTCCTGCATTTACCCAGCTTGTTCCATTGAATGTTTTTACTAATCCACAACCGGGATTACCGTTATCCGCAAGATATAAACTAGAACAATACTGACTCGCAAATGTATTCCAGGTAACTCCATCGGATGTGATTAATACCGCGCTGCCCCCATTCGTATTTGCCGTAGTATACAATTTCCCGCTTGCATAGAGAAATTTAGCATCATACGAATTTACGGTATACGTCCCAGTATTCGTTGTTGCTAATGTGATTGTATTCAAGTCGGTTCCTGTTCCATAGTATTGTGCGTCTGTTGTTTGTGGGCCTGTGGAATTGGTAAACTTTTGTCCTAAGATCATATAACTCCCATTGTCATACCCAACCAATGCAGCTTTACAGCCTGTAGATGTCGAACTACTAGAAGTAGATTGAACACCTACACAATCTCCTATCTTCACAGAATACTTTGTAAAATCCGAACCGTTAGTCGAAACCCAAAAAGTGGGCGCCGTAGAAGAATAAGAATCTGATGTTACAATAATTCTATCCGAGTAACCGAAAATATTCGAAGGTTGATTGGATGATCCAGAGTTAAAGCCAGAAGAATTTGCTCCATATATATCTGCTGCCAATTTGTAAACCAAAAAAGAACTTTGATTGGCAGGATCGAATATATTTTGTTTCGCTGCGTCTAATTCGTCATTTCTGCAACTAGTCAAACTGCAAAATAAAATTATTAAAATAATATATTTCATATTAAAACTCCACTGTTAGATTTAGCGTATAATAAGGTTCAAGTCGAAAACTACCACCTACACCCGGTGCGCTTCGATAGGACATATTCGGTGTTATCCGTATCTTGTTATCTAATTTATTCACTCCTGATAGAAAAGTTGCATCTAACAAATTCCAAGCCCAAAAAACTCCAAAGTATGTCCAAGCCTGGTTTCGTTTTTCTACTGCATCTGCCAATCCTTCTTGCTTATCTTTTGTTAGTAAATTAGATACTGCGTATGCCTGTACCGGGTTGAATTGAAAAGCATACAGTGAATATGTCGGCATGAAAACAAACAGAGTATCCTTGTAATTACGAAAAGTATTTGCCACACTAGACTCCGTAGCAGCCACATTTCCGAAGAGTGCAAGTCCAACGGCTAAGTAAGAGTATCCTTTAATTGTATCTCCTCCATAGATTTGTCCCAAACCTGGAAAAAAAAGCGACCGACTAAATCGACTTAAACGGGTGGTTGGCTTTTGTGATTTTGTTCCTGTATAATTCCCTTCGTTCCAGGTACTCGCACTAAAATAGGACAATACACTATCAGTGAGAAGAATGGCACCAAGAAATGCAGAAGCATTCATTAGCTCTTGCGAATAAGCACGATTAGTCTTACCTTGCACATCGAAAGAGGTTAAATCTCTACCACTAATAGCTCCTTTATATTTATAAGTTCGAGTCCCAAATAATATGTAGTCAGGAATTATTCCATAAGAAAAGTTTTCTGATGTAAAATAGCTACTGGTATTATTAATAGTTGTTGATGATGGATCCTTTGGTTTAAGAATATATCCCAATTGTGTAGTCACTTGCAGTTGAATAAAATTAACTGTTTGATAATATTCCGGTATATTTGCCGTAACCTTCTTAGCGCCTGCTACATCTAGAAAGTTAAACAGGGCAAGTGACTCCAAAGCAGAAAAAACCCCACCACCAAAGTAATTCTTAGTGCGGTATAATCCCGAATAGCCGGGGATAAGACCTAATGCAGCATTTTTCCAGGGGCTAATCTGATCTTCCTCTGGACGAAATTCCCATTCACTACCTTCTGCGGATGCCTCTGCTACCCGTTCCTTTTCTTTTTCTTCTTCTAGTTTCTTTTGCTCTATGGTAAGTGCTGCTAGTAGACTTGTCCACACGATTGGTCTTACTCTTACCGTTTTAAATTCCTTCTTACTGCTTTCTTCGATTCGTCCGTTCTCATACTCGACACGTATCGTTTGACGTTTCACTGTTGCCTTGACGTTACTTATCACAGTCCCATTTTTCTTTACAACCTCATCTGAAAAGATTGGGATTGTTAAGAAGAGGATTATTGTAAATAACCCCAACGCAATCGTATAGACGCACGAAAACTCAATGTTGCTTCTTTGGGGCGCAACATAAGGTGCGTCTCTACGGGAATAAATATTTCTTTCTTTGTTCATGCTATCTCCAGCTTACTATTCAAATTTGTAAGCGGTTATTTTCCTTCATAATGAACAATTTTTTTTGATTTGTCAATACGCCAAACAGCGTACTATTAAAGCGAAAAATGAGTTTCATTTTCAAAACAAGGATTGCGCCTATCGACTGATTGGAGAGGATTACTTTTCTATTTACATATAGAAAGATTTATCTCTCTAACATTTTTTGAATTTGAATATAGAATCTTTTATGTTCTGGTTTAATGCTAAAAATGTTTTCATTTGTTTTGATCGAGATAAACTCTTCTACTTCTTTGACTGAGTCTCGGAGGTAAACAGCCATTTGCTTGTCTTCAATAGCAACATGGGAAATGAGCCATTGCTTTAAATCATTCACCATACCAAGGTATACGGAAGCGACGCCATCTTTCTTTTGCAAGTTTCGAAAGTTGATAAACTCGATGAAGTTTTTATGCTCTCTAATATGCTTATTATAATCAGGATAACCAAATTCCTTCATGATTGTTTCTTCGATAAGAAAATGATCTCTCGCATAGTTTATCATTTCTAGGATAGATTTTTTAAAGAAAATATCTCGATCACGCGCATTATCAGTCCTATTCGCTCTTTCCAATTCAACAAGAACTTTAACCAACCATAAATGTTGTGTGTCTATAGTTGGAATATGCAAACCCAATGAATATGCTTTCCAGATTTTATGAACGTCAGTCGCTATATCACGACTGATAACTTCAACCATATTATCATTACCACAGATTCTATTAAATAAATTGGCTTGATCTTTACTGATCAAAACTGATTTCTGATTTTTCATCAAGTCATCAAAAAATGGTCGAGTATCTATTCTCTCTTTTAAAAAGAACTCCTTGTATTTTGTATCTTCTACTAAAATATGTTTTATCAGCCACTCTTTTAGGATTCTTATAAATTCAGATATCTGCTCGTTCGTATTAATTTGCCTGTAGGAAATGTTTTGCGAAATCTCTTCGACGAAGCCTCTATGCTGAATCAAATGCTTTTTTGTTTCGGGAAACTCTGCGTAATCCAGAAGACATTCCTCTACCCAAAAATGCTCCGTAACAAAATTTACTAAATCAGAAATGATCGAGTCTATTCTTTCAATTGACTCAGGAGAATCAGGTTTCTTGCTTTCATTTTCCAATTGTAACAGTAACCATACAAGCCATGTATGATGCAGGTCAATGATTGGAATATCTAAAGCAAAATTATTCTCCCTCCAAATAGATCGGAGTGTTTCTTCCATTTTTAATTGAGGCTCGAGAATCTGTGTGTTTAGTTTTTGCATAGCGGTTACCTAGAAGTATCCCATCTCAGAGGCTTTTTTCATTAGCTCGACTCGATTGGTAACGTGAAGTTTTTTATAGATGTTATTGATATGCTTTCGTATGGTGCCTTCGGAAATACCAAGTTGAAATGCAATCTTGTTGTTTTTCATTCCCGATATAATAAGTTCTAAAACTTGTTTTTCTCTTAAGCTAAGTATTTCTTCTGTAGGGCATAAGCGTGAACGAAAAAAGTGTAAGACTCTAATTCCAATCGAGGGCGACATGACAGAGCCATCATTTAAAATATCCTCAACGCAGGATTTTAATTCTTTCAATTCATTTTTCCAAATGTAGCCATTAGCCCCAAACTGTAGAGCCTGAAAGATGGTGTCATCGGATGAAATACCTGAGATGACTAGTATTTTTAGAGCCGGAAATTTTTCTTTGACTAACTTGATTAAATCAATCCCACTCATATCAGGAAGACCAATGTCTACAAGCAGAATATCTAGACTCTGGAGATTATTATCCCGATAACAATCTTCCGCATTCTTCCAAATAGAAATACTTTGATACTCCAAAAGTTCTTCTTTCAGACGAGCTCTAAAAAATTCCTCATTTTCTACAATTCCAATTTTACAATCTGAATTCATCTTAGGTTAAACTATACATTGTTCTAAAGAAAAAGCAATACGCAAAACAGCGTACTTTTTCAAAAGCTTACATTTCTATGTAAAAAAAGGAAAATAAAAACGAGAATGAAACTTATCCTTATCTTCGCAATAAAGGTCGTAACCGCCAATTTCACGTAACCGAATCGCAATGTTTCTTTTTCCATTACCTGCACCTTTATGATCGATTGTATATCTCGTTGGGCTGATAATTTCTAAGCATAAGTTTTCCTTATATCTAAAAAATTTCCATTCCGAAAGACCATACCCATATTTTAAATCATTCGTTCCATTTTCTTGTGAAATAGAAAATAGAACTTCGATTAGTTTGTTGGAAAATCTATTCTCTGTAATATCATAGAGTGCTTCTTCACAGAAGAAATTAATCTCCCTATCATATGTCGCATAACGTCGAATTACCAATAGACGAATTCCATTGAGTGGGTCTTTTCTTAGTATTTCCAAGTCTTCGATAGAATACATTTTCATTCTAAGATTGTCTTCTAGCTTGTAAATGGCTTGCTTTGCTTTGTCTAAATTGTCTGATTTGTTAGAAGTAGTTTGCGAAAGTTCACTCAAGGATTTTTTCAAATCTAAAATATTCGAACCCATATGATCGTGAATGTCAACAAATATCTTCTGTCTTTCTTTTTGCACAGCGAGTTCTTTTTCTAAGGAAGACGCTCTTTGTATTTCATAATAATTTTTTCGATAGACTTCTTCTAATGCAATGCTTCTTTCTTGAACCTTTTCTTCAAGATCCGTTTTTAATTCATTCAATTCTTTATTTGTTGTAGTGAGAGAATTTGTCTTTTGCGTCAACTCAAGAGTCAGATTTTCAGAAAGAGTAAATGCTTTCGAAAATTTTATAGATAGAGAAAAAGATTGAAAGAATAGAAATCCAAACAAAGTAAAAGGGAATAGAAAATGCCAGAATATAATATGCTCAATATGAAGCATATCTGTAATCGATCCACCGGCAAGAATGAGCACACCAATAAATGAACTGATAGATCCAACTCTTTTGTTTCGAATTGCAGAAAGGTTTACATAAATAATATAAGGTATCGAAAATAACACATACAATTCATATGGAATTAGAAATTGAGTGTATTCAAAATGTGGAAGAATAATCACCGTTAGGCAGAGAAAAAAGAAACAAATCCAGGTGATTCGAATATAATTTCTGTTCGTTTCTTCTTTAAACAAATAGTAGAGAAAGGAGATAAAGAAAGGAAATGCTAGATAAGCAGTTAAATAGTCTATTCTGAAAGTTATCTCAAATGGCAAAAAAGGAAATGTATAAATCAGTATTTTCTGACCAACTATTAGAGTGCGTATACCAAAGTCTAGGCAGAACAATCCAAAAATAAAGTGCTTTTATCTTGCGTTCGAATCAGAAAAAGTCCAAAATGATAGACACTCATAATAAAGAGTCCACCAAACACCATCGTCTCCAGAGAGAAGATAATATTGGTTATGCGGTAAATCTCATAAGCTTTTCCAAAAGAAAAATCTCCCCATACTCCACCCGTTCTATCCATGAAATTCGATATTTGTATTGTAATATGAATTTCTTTTTCCGTGGATAAATTTAAAGAAACTACTTCGGGTATAACAAAAGCGGTCATTGCTTCTCTGGTCTTACCAATTTTTCCACCTTCGTGAATCAGTGTTTCATTTATCCATATCTTATAGGCTGTGCCAATTTCAGGAATTTTAATTGCTAGATTTTCGAAAGCTTTGGGAAGTTTAACAAGAAGATGAATTGTAATATATCCATCACCGGGTAATACCGAGTTGCCGACTTTTAAGTCTTTCCAAACACCAGGAACTTTTAGGTATGTATCGATATTTCTTTTTTTCTCAATGATTTCTTCGTAAGAGAGAAATTGATTCCAATAAAAATCCCATTCTCCTTCTAAGGTGACTGTGCCATCTTTATCAAAATCCCATTGACTCAGATCAAGCTCTCCTTTTGTGGCTTTCATCTGAACTTGGGAAGATTTGTCAACACAACCCAGAAGAATAAAAAGAATTGAAAGCAAACAAAGAATTTGTAGAGTAATTTGGATTAGTCTTATTTTATTTCGAAAAATTTGCATCTATTTTTATATAACTCTTCCCTATTCAGCTTTCTTCGAGAGCAGCTAAAGGCAAATCGTTGTTTGTCTTTACATATTGGTTCAATTTATGAAAATCAGATTCCTTACATTGCAAGGTAAGAAAAGTCCCTTCTTCTTTATGCTCAACGGACTCTACAATTGCATGCTCATTCAAATAAGAAACAACACTTCCATCGCTATAGGGAATTAGGATGCTACATTCAATATAAAGTTTATATATTTGTTTTTCTATCAGTTCAACTAATTCACTGATTCCAGTTCTATTTTTAGCAGACAAATAGATTCTGTCTTCTTGTGCAGTTGGAATACTTATATCTGTAAGCTCAGACTTATTGTAGACGTAGATAACAGGTATATGACTCGCACCGATTTGATTTAGCGTATCGGTTGTGACTTTGATTTGTTTTTTATAATTTGGATTGGAGTAGTCTACAAGATGTAAAAGTAAATCTGCTTCAATCACTTCTTCGAGCGTTGTGCGAAATGCTTTTACTAGCTCATGTGGAAGATCACTTACAAAACCGACCGTATCAGATAAAAAAGAACATTTTATGATTCGGAAGATAAATACTCCTGACGGATGTTTCAAGAGTAGCAAAAAGCATATCTTTTTCTAATACTTTTTTAGATTCCGGTTTTTTATAGGTTTCAACCATTGCATTCATAAGAGTAGATTTGCCAGAATTTGTATAACCAACCAATGCGATAGATGAAATATCTGTCTTCTTTCTTTTTTTTCGTTGTGTTTCTCTTTCTTTAGAAAGGGCTTCCAACTCATGATTTAGTTCCGAAATTTTGGCAGCTTAGCCACTTCTACTTGTAATTTTGCTTCTCTTGTTTTTGCACGCTCGGAAAATATTTCTAAGATTAAAGTGGTTCTATCTAAAATTCTACAACCTAATTCTGTTTCTAGATTATGAAGTTGAGAAGGAGAAAGTTCATTGTTAAAAATAAGAACATTTCCGTTATTTTCCGCTAAGAGCAAACGAACTTCTTCCACCTTTCCCGCACCAATGTAATGAGCAGGATGAACCGATTTTAGATTTTGCTCTAATACACCTACAACCAACAACCCGCGAGCAATTGCTAAATTTTTTAGCTCTTCCATTGATTCCCGAAAGTCAGTTTGGTCTTTAATATTTACTCCAATTAAAATTGCTTTTCATTTTCTTCTGCTTTCACAGTTTACACTCAGAACTATTCATAAAATAATTCAAGAAAGCTATTCAAACTATCCAATGAATTGAAATAAGGAAACAGGTTTTGATTTTCCTCTTACCGTTACAGGAGTCCAACTCCTTCCACTTATACTTTGCATTAGGTAGGTGTTTGATTACATCTGTAGATACAAGTATTTCGGCGGAGTATTGTTTGGTCAGAGATTCAATTCGACTGGCCAGATTGACAGTGTCTCCAATAACGGTTGTCTCAAGTCTATTCTCTGAACCTACTGTGCCTAAGATTAATTCTCCAAAGTGAATTCCAATTCCCGTTTTAAGTCTAGAGCCATCGGGCAAGATTTGTTCTTTAGTAACTTCCATCATAGCAATGGCTGCTTCGAGAGCTTTTTCTGGTTCTACGAATAATGCCATGATTGCATCCCCTATAAATTTATCTATGAATCCACCTTTGGATTCTATGATAGGCTCCATGATTTCTAAATAGCGATTTAAAAAAGCAAAAGTTTCTTTGGTCCGCGCTATCGTTTCGGAAAGTGAGGTAAATCCGCGTATGTCGGTAATAAAACTGCCATCTCTAAAGACTTTGCATCTCCTTTTTTACTTGTAAAATATTTTCTTTGTCTAGATTTTTCAAGAACTGTTCTGGCACAAACCTTGCATCGATTTTGTATAGGCTCTCTCCAGTTCAAATGCTTCTCTTTCTTTATCAAAAATTTTCTCTAGCTTCTGCTTCTTTGATCCGCAAATCATTGACTCGAAAGCCAAGTGCTAGAGAAAGTAAAACGCTTCTAAACTAGAACTCCGAAGATTTGTCCATAATGAGTAAATGCATTTCCGGGAACAAACCTAAATTTTCCGCAAGGAAAAGCTAACTGAAATAAGAAGTGTCGTCCCAAGCAACTGCAAAAATAAGTGCAGGCTTATATGGCCCGAACGCAGCTAACGTAAAATGGCAACGACTATCGTATTGATTGCAGTCCAGGATATATATTTGCGATGGTAATTCCTTGCTTATGTTTAGAAATTTGATTGGAACAAAAGAAGGACTCCAAAATATAAACAACGAATAAATCAATTTTGATAATTTGGGGCTAATCTGTTTTATCTGCAAAAATTGATTTCCAAAGAGAATAGGCAAAAAGGGAGTAAAATACTCGTAACATTACGCAATAGAAATTCCATTGTCAATAATCGATCCAAACAAGAAACGCAAAGTATCCATAAACGCTCTTTGATAAAAAATAGTAAAAGTTAAAATATAGAATACATACCAGAGATAAGCTCGATTTCGAATCGATAAAAAAAGTAAAAAATTATACAACGCCAATGAAATCATTAATCCAAAAAATAAACCAAAAAGCAAATGACGGATAATGTCAAATTTTTGTAAAGCAGTCTTTTCCCAATAAAATAAAGGAACCGTTAGAGAATCATTCGACTGCAATGCTAAATAAAACTGACACTCTCCAGAAGAATGCTTAATCGGGAATTGATAATTAGGATGACTTGGAAGTATTTCACTCGAAAAATTCATTTCCTGACTGATAAAATGCAACCTGTGCACCTTCACAATATTGATAAAATCGGATATTGGAAATCAAAGGAGTGGCAGCTTCCATTACTGAATCTACACTTTGATTCAAACCAATTACTTTATCCAAAGCTCTTGACTCTGAATTCCAAAGTTCGGATAATCGGTGTTATTCTTTCACAAAATTCTTTGGATTTTCAGTTTTCAAAATTTCGTCTATAGACGTATCTTTGTTGTGAAAAGATAATAGGAATCAGGTCACAGAAGTATATAATCAACACTTTAATTTTTCGGGTGTACAGTCTGTCTAGGAACTGGCTCATAAGTATAAAAAGAAAACAAAAAGAGATGATTGGAGAAAGTATTTTTACATTCATTGATTCGAATCTATCCAGACAATCGTTTTCAAAGAGTAGCTAATTGAAAGCAAACTACCAGGTGTTGTGTAAAACATT